>NZ_JWGX01000092.1:0-1744 GCF_000813075.1 Shewanella sp. ECSMB14102 | reverse complement strand
GAATTCTTTCCTGCTGCTCCTTTATCTCCGCCTGCCGTTCTTCTTCAGTCATCTTAATCATTTCACCGGAGACATCATCTTTACGTTGTAGCCTGGTGTGGGTATTGAGGACATCCAATTGGAATTTGGCCTTATCGCATATAGCCTGAGCCTGGACTGCATCTTTCTCCTTGAGCAATTTGGCCTGTTTCTCAGACTCAGTCTCCAGCACAATGTCATCTTTTCTCTGCGGCGCGACCGTGCCGATTCTGGCGGGTTGCAGATTTTGGCTGTCCAGTTCGGTGGCTTGCTGTTGTGGCGGCGGCTCCTGGCTGTAGTGGGTGACGCCATTTTCATCGACCCAAGTATAAATGGGGGTTGCCGAGGCAGCGTTGGCTCCGAGTAATGCCAGCAGAGCCATAAATAGGCTGATCCTTATCATTGTTTGTTTCCGTTTCTGCAGGGTGAGCTTGTCTGAGCAAGTGTGTTATCTTTGCCGTTATGAGTTTGATTACACCATCAGGTTAAGTGTATGCAAAATTTATCCAAGCCAACAATAAAAACCCGTGGTATCTATCTGTTACCCAATCTGATGACAACAGCAGGATTGTTCTCGGGCTTCTATGCTGTTATCGCTTCCATGAATGGGCACTTTGAGGCATCGGCTATTGCTGTGTTTGTTGCCATGTTATTTGATGGACTGGATGGTCGTCTGGCGCGTTTGACCAACACTCAGAGTGCCTTTGGTGCCGAGTACGACTCGATGGCAGATATGGTGTCCTT
The DNA here is from genome assembly GCF_000813075.1 of Shewanella sp. ECSMB14102. Classification (NCBI taxonomy): domain Bacteria; kingdom Pseudomonadati; phylum Pseudomonadota; class Gammaproteobacteria; order Alteromonadales; family Shewanellaceae; genus Shewanella; species Shewanella sp. ECSMB14102. Next base: position 982 of record NZ_JWGX01000092.1, on the reverse strand, counting down.
CGGTATGGCTCCGGCCTTGATAGCCTATAACTGGGGGCTTTCTGAATTGGGCAAAATAGGTTGGTTGGCGGCGTTTATCTATTGCGCCGGGGCTGCCTTGCGTCTGGCGCGCTTCAATACCCAAGTAGGAGTGGCCGATAAACGTTTCTTCCAAGGGCTTGCCAGTCCGGCCGCAGCGGCTCTTATTGCCGGCAGTGTCTGGCTGGGGCAGGGCTACGGCGTCTCAGGGCATGATATAGGTATATTGGTGGCTCTGGTCACGGCCGTTGCCGGTCTGTTGATGGTGAGTAATTTCCGCTATCACTCCTTTAAAGAAGTCGATTGGCGTGGCAAGGTGAACTTCCTGGTGATTCTGCTGGTAGTGGCCGTATTTGTGGTGATCTCGGTCGAACCTGCATTAATTCTCTGTCTGCTGTTTTATCTCTATGCTCTCTCGGGGCCTGTGGTTACCATTCGCAGCGTTAGAAAACTCAAGGTGTCTCACGTTTTGGGGGATGACGATGAGACAGATGACAGTGATGGCAAAGCATCAAGTGCAGAGGGTTCTCCCACTTCCCATGCCCGAGATAATAAAGATAGCGATAACAAAGAAAGCACCGAAGAAAAAGAAGATACGGGAGATAAAGCGAGCCTAGACAAGCTCAAGTCATGATTCTCTCGTGATAGTGAAAACTTTGGGCTGCCATTTCAAAAGGCTTTTACTCTGCAAAGCGGCGAAATATGTGCTAAACCTAGATCCCACCTTGAGTGAAATAGCCTTTTGACGAGCAACCCAGGTTAGTGAGCAAGTCAGTTTGCATAGCCATCTCAGTTGGTTCAAGTTACTCATCGAGATGAAAAGGGACTTTAGGGTAATGTCTGTGTTGCTTAAAAGTTGACAGTAACTTGGTAATGCCTAAATAGTGTTCGTTTGGTGTGGTTTTGCAAAAATCCCCCTTGCACAAAAGTTCAGGCTCCCTATAATGCGCTCCCACTGACACGG
>NZ_JWGX01000091.1:0-4029 GCF_000813075.1 Shewanella sp. ECSMB14102 | reverse complement strand
GTGAGTTTGGTGTCGAGTACCACCTCAATCATATCTACAAGCTACTCAAGGGCATGGGGTTCAGCTGGATAACCAGCCGCTCCAGGCATCCTAAACAGACTCAAGGCGTGCAGAACGCTTTTAAAAAAGTTTACTCTGGAAACTAACCTTCACACACCTATCCATATACGACCACACCAGATTGATATTTGGTTTCAGGACGAAGCCAGATTTGGTCAGCGAAATACAACAACACGACTCTGGGCATCGAAAGGCAGTAGACCCAGAGCGCTAAAACAGCAGCAGTTTGAATACGCGCACCTCTTCGGCGCAGTCTGTCCCGCAACAGGAGAAACTGAAGCCATCATCACGCCGTTTGTTAATAAGGACATCATGCGCCAGCACCTGGAACTGATCGCCAACCGAACTAAACCAGGATGACATGCTGTGGTGGTAATGGATGGTGCAGGGTGGCATACCAATGACATTGCAGTTGATATCCCCAACTTGTCGATATTCAAATTGCCGTCCTATTCCCCGGAGCTAAACCCCATCGAACAGGTGTGGGGTTGGCTACGCCAACGTCATCTCGCTAATCGCTGTTTCAAAGGATATGAGGACATTGTGGATGCTTGCAGTCAGGCTTGGAACGACTGCGTCAGCAGTACAAAGCGAGTGATAAAGATGTGCACCAGAGACTGGGCGAAAGTGACTGAACTTTAATGCGGAATGGTATTAAAAGCCGCTTGAGCTTTATTAGATTGCTTGGGGGGATATCTAAGCAATGTGCAACATCTGCGATGGAATGGCTACGATCAACAAGCTGTTTGACTGCTCCAACTTGGAACTCTTCAGGGTAATGTTTACCACTCAATGACCAGCTATTTTTCAGTTATTTTATCTAAGGAAGGTGCGAATAAGCCTTTGTGGCGTTCTCTTGTGTAGAGAGCGGGTTGCTGTGAAGGCCCCGAAGTTCGTGGCTTACAGACCAGAATGCTGTGTTGTGTTTCTAGCAAAGGACTAAGGCCATTTGCTACGAACCACGTCTTGCATTTAGTCATGTAAGCCGACGCAGTGCATACATGGGACTTGTTCGCAGTTTCTCTAACTGAGAGGCGTCTAGGAAATCAGTGGCGATTCAGCTTCCATATCCCCCACGCCGTACCTTGAGTTATTCTCGTTATAGTATGGCAACTCTGAAACCTTTATTTAATGCGCTTTAGCAATACACCCGCTTCCATATGGTCGGTATAAGGGAATTGATCAAACAAGGCAAAGCGTCTGATCTCATGAGTCTGACTCAATTGTTCGAGATTCATTGCCAGGGTTTGTGGGTTGCAAGAAATATAGAGAATAGAGTCATAACTCTGTACCAAGTTGACGGTCTCGGGATCCAGGCCGGCTCGCGGTGGGTCAACAAAGATGGTGTTGCAGTCGTAACTCTTGAGGTCTATTCCCTCCAGACGTTTGAAGCTACGTTCACCCGTCATGGCTTGAGTAAACTCTTCGGCTGACATACGAATTATTTGCAGGTTCTCAGTGCCGTTTTGCTCAATATTGTATTGAGCGGAATCGACAGAAGGTTTGGCTAATTCAGTTGCCAGTACCTTAGTGAAATTCTGTGCCAGAGCAATGGAAAAGTTGCCATTACCACAATAGAGTTCAAGTAAATCGCCGTTACTGTCACGGGTACAGTCTATCGCCCATTCCAGCATTTTGGTCGCCACATGGGCATTAGGCTGGGTGAAACTGTTTTCCACTTGTTTATAGATGTATTCCTGCTGGTTGACTTGCAGGCGTTCGATAACGAAATCTCTATCTAAGACAAACTTCTGTTTGCGGGCTCGGCCGATAATATCGACCTTGAACTCTTTCCCGAGTCTTTGTTTCAACGCCTTGGCTTCATCGAGCCAGTTATCATCCAACTGCTTGTGATACAGCAGTGACACCAAAATCTCGCCGGACAGAGTAGAGAGGAAGTCTACTTGAAACAGCTTGTGTCTCAGTATGCTGTTGGGGCGTAGCTCGGCCATCAGTGCTGGCATCATTTGATTGATAAGGGCACTGGCTGGCAGGAATTGATCGCAACGAACCTTGGCTTGTTGTTGTTGGTCAAACATGTAGTAGTAGAGGTCATCTCCGTCATGCCAAACCCGGAATTCTGCTCTCATACGGTAGTGTTTCTGTACCGAGGGAAATACCTCTAATACCGGCGGAGTGAAGCGGGCAAAGGCCTGTTCCAGCTTGAGACGCTTTTGTTCCAACTGCGTGTCATATTGATTGGGGTCCATTGCTTCTAAATTCATAATATTCACTCTTGGCTTAAAACCGGGGGCGCAAATATTATACTACGTGGCGCTTATGTCCAGTTTCATTCCTTTGTGCTTTTATTCAAGCTGTGAAAAAATAAGTTCTTATCTGCTTTCGTGGTTTCAAACCATGACTCGTCTTATATCGTTTAGAGGCTCAATTTGTCACGTCCCATACTGGTTTTTGACTCAGGCATAGGTGGCCTATCGGTGCTGAAAGAGATCCGTAAGCTATTGCCGCTGAGACAGTATTGCTATCTGTTTGATAACGCGCGCTTGCCTTATGGTGAGCTCGCGGAAGCAGAGTTGATAAACGGATGTGTGGACTTGGTTACTACCATGGCCAAGCAGATAGATGCCGCGATAGTGGTCATAGCTTGCAATACAGCCAGCACTTTGGTTCTTCCCGAGTTGAGATCTCAACTGACGATTCCTGTTGTCGGGGTTGTACCCGCTATCAAACCGGCTGCGGCTATCTCCAAGCGAAAGCATATAGGCTTACTGGCCACACCGGGAACTGTCAAAAGGGCTTATACCAAGGAACTGATCAATCACTTTGCCAACGACTGTCAAGTGGAACTCTTTGGTTGTTCAGAACTGGTATTGCTAGCAGAGGCCAAGGCGGCTGGTCAGGCCATAGATATCGCAGAAATGAAGAAGTTACTGCAACCTATCATCTACAGTGAACTAGATGTGCTTGTGCTTGGCTGCACTCACTTTCCTATGCTGAAGCCTGAGCTACAACAAATACTGGGTGATTATGTTGAGTTATTGGACTCCGGTGAGGCGATTGCGAAGAGAGTGAAGAATCTACTGCAATATCAGCAGGAAACCGCTGACTTAGATCAACCAAGTAATGAATGGGCTTTTTATACCAGCGAGAGAATTACTGAAGGATTGAAATCAACGCTGGCCGAGTATGGTTTTGCTCAAACGGCCAAGACCTCGACCAGCGTGATGACGTAGGACTACTATTCCTGTTTATCTGAATCTTGCGATTTGGCTTCACGTACTTTCAGGGTGCGCTCCTGGAATATGAAGTCATTTAGTTTGGTCATCGCCTTTTGAGCGCCGGACTCTGACATTTCCACAAAACCAAATCCTTTACGTCTGCCGGTTTTGCGATCTCTCACTAAACGAACAGAATTCACTGGACCGTATTCCTCAAATAATAACTTTACTTCAGTGTCGTGTGCTCTGTAAGGGAGGTTACCCACGTAGAGAGTCATGGTTGGGCCATTGTAAGTTTCTTGTCCTTTAGCTTGAGCCTGGCTTGGACTGGATGTGAATGCATAAACTGCAGCAGCAAGGAGTGCACCAACAGGGAAGGCCAAAAATGCAGGCAGTTGAGGCATGAGTTGGTATATCGCAAGCGCGCCCAGAATGGCGATGCCCAACACAATCAAAAATGACTTTTGCATAAGAAATGTTCTCTGTGAAGAATAATTGATAAATTACTGTTAAAAGCAATGACTATGGTAATGAATTATTTACCTTTAAACCAGACTGACGCCCAAAAAATGACCTTTGCTCTCATTTTTAAACATAAGCAGGACCTTTAAGCTAAGTTTTTTATGCAAAAAGGCTATTAAATGGCCTTCGAGGTTAAAAGGTAGGCGCTTAGTGTAAGGGGGAGTAAAAAGCTCTTGCGCTATTGGCTGGCCTCCCTATAATGCGCTCCCACTGACACGACACAGCGGCAACGCGAAAGACGTGGCAGGGTCGAAGAAAAGAGGCTCTC
>NZ_JWGX01000090.1:0-4020 GCF_000813075.1 Shewanella sp. ECSMB14102 | reverse complement strand
AAAAATATAAACTTTCTATAAGTTTTAAATAAATTAAAAAATAAAATAAAAATAATATTTAAAAATAAAAAAGAAAAAAACAAAAAATTTTTTACATCAAAAGAAGAAAATAAATTATTTAACATAAATTTTTAATATAAAATTATTATTAATTTCTATTGAAAATAATTTTTTATAAAACAAAAATATATATATAATGACATAGTTTATAATATAAAAAATTAAAATTCAGTTTATTGGAGAAATTTGATAAATTCATCAAAAGAAAAAATTTCTATATTTAACTTAAGAAGTTAATGCTTTTATTCAGCCATTTGATGAAAATTATAATTTTAAAATAAACAAACTAATAGGTATAAAACTATGATTAATACCACAAATCTCTGAACATTGTCCTTTTAACAGCAATCTCTTGCTTCTATTTAAAAATATTATATTCAAACGACCAGGTACAGCATCTATTTTTATTATTAAACTAGGGATAGTTCAAGAATGAAGAACATCATTAGATGAAATAATTAAACGAATAAATTTATTTCTAGGTAAAATTAAAGAATTATTTGTATTTAAACAACGAATTAAATTTCTACTTTTAATATATCTTTCAATTATTATTTTATTAGGAAATTCATAAGTTCAATATCATTGATTACCTATAATTTTTACATCTATGAAAGAAAACTTATTTTCTTCATAACAATATAATAAAAATATTGAAGGTAAAGAAATAATTAAAATTAAAATAGCAGGAATAACAGTTCAAAATAATTCTAATTCATTTCTTTCATTTATAAAAATTATAGATCTTCGATTTATTATAAAAAAATAGATTAAAATTATTAAAAAAATTCTTAAAACAATAATTAAATTTGTAATTGATAAATTAAAAATATCTATATTCTTTATTATAATATTATTAAAATTTTGTATCCAAAAAGAATTTATATTTGTCATAAAATTTGGAAAGTTGATTTTAAAATTTATTTACAATAAATTAATTATAAAAAAATCAAAAAATTAAATTTTTATTACATAAGATAAAAATTATATATATTCATATATAAAATTTAATAATAAAAAAAATTAAATAATTAATAATTTAATTAAATATTTTTAAATAGCGTGCCAGCTAAAGCGGTTAAACGATTAATTAAAATTAAACAAAAATAAAACTAAAAAAATATAGTAAAAGTTTATATATAGTAAAATATTTTATATATTAATATTAAAATAAGTAATAAAATAAATAAGAAATAAATTGGATTAGATACCCAAATAAATAAACTTTATAGTACTAAATTAATTTAATTAAACTAGAATTATTTGGCGGTAAAATTTAAATTTAAAGGGTCTTGATTTATAATAGAAAACACTCAATAAAAAAATCTTTTAGTTATAAATTTATATATTTCCGTTAAATTATATATAAATCAAAAGTTAAATTAATTATTTAAATAAACAGGTCAATATATAGTTAAAACAAAAGAAAAATTTAGACACAAAAAAAAATTAAAAGAAATAGAATTTAATAGTAATTTAAATAAAAATTTAAAAACAATTTTAAATGAATTTTTAATTTTATGTACATATTGCCCATCACTTTCATTTTAAAATGAAATAAGTTGAAACATAGTAGAAGTATAAGAATATGCTTCTAAAATTTTCTAAATACCCCGTATATTCAATTTCCAATTGAAGAGTAATGAAAATAATTTATGTTTAAAATTAAAGAATAAATTTACAAAATTTATATATTATAAACTTAAAAAACAGAAGTAAAAATATAAAGGAAAAAAATTATTATAATAATATCTTTCCAAAAATAATATAATATTTTATCATATCGATAACGAGGTATAAAAGAACGAGATCAAATGATTAAAATAAATAAAAATAAAATATTTAAATAATGAAACAAAAAAAAGAAATTAATTATAATTATTATAGATAAAAAAAAACCATACTCAATTAAAAAAATAAAACTAAATAAAGAAGATATATATTCAACATTAAAACCTGAAACTAATTCTGTTTCTCTTTCTAAAAATTCAAAAGGAATTCGATTTATTTCTCTTAAAGAAACTAAAACTAATCTAAAAATTATTATAAATGAAAATAAAAATAATTTGTTATTATAATTTCAATAAAAATAAAAGTTAAAAGAATTTAATATTAAATTAGGCAAAAGAAATAAAAATATTAAACCTACCTCATAACTAATAATTTGAATTAAAACTCGATATAAAGAAATCATAGAAAAAATACTATTAGAACTATATCTAAGTATAAAAAAAAAAAAGCCATGATTGAATAAATAAAAAAAAAAAAAAAAAAATTTATATATATATATATAAAAGAATTAATAAAAGGAAAATTTAAAGAAATAAAAAAATATATTATAATCCCAAAAAAGATTATTGTAATTCAAAATCTTTTAATTAAAAAATTTATTTTTAAAGTTTTTTTTGTAATTAATTTCAAAAAGTCAATTAATGAATGTAAAAATCTATTTAAAATAAAAAAATTAGGACCTTTACGATAATTTAAAATACCTAAAAATTTTCGTTCAAAAAGAGTAATAAATATAACTCTAATTAATATTGTTAAAATAATTAATAATTCAAATAAAATTATTTTCAAAAGTGTTTCCACTATATAAAATCTTAAATTTTATGCATAATATTTGCTTTTTTGAAACTAAAAAAAGTTTCAAAAACTTTAAAAATAAAAATTACTGATAGAGGGGGATCCTTTTATTAACTGCAATTTAATAATTAATTTCTATCATTATATATAAAATAATTAAAAAAATTATTAATTCTATTATAATAATTCCTACTCCTTCCAATATTAGACTTATATGAAATTTTGGTTCAATATTAGGATTAAGAATATTAATACAAATTATTTCTGGTTTATTTTTATCAATAAATTATTGTGGAAATATTATACTAGCTTTTAACTCGTATATTTATATTAGAAAGATTATTGAAAATGGATTAATCTTACAAATAATTCATGCTCATTTTTCTTCGATTATTTTTATTATTATATATTTACATATTTTTAAATCTTTAATAAATAAATCTTTTAATAAAAAAATAATATGAATAAGTGGAAATATTATAATATTATTAACTATAACTTCTGCTTTTTTAGGTTATGTTTTACCTTGAGGACAAATATCTTTTTGAGGAGCAACTGTTATTACTAATATTTTATCATCTATTCCTTTTTTAGGAAAAAACATTATTTTTTGAGTTTGAGGAAGTTTTTCTGTTGATAACCCAACATTAAATCGATTTTTTTCTCTTCATTTTATAATTCCATTATTAATCTTATCTATTTCTATATTTCATTTAATAATTCTTCACGAAAAAGGTTCATCTAATCAAATAGGTTTTAATTCAAATAAAGATAAAATTCTTTTTAGAAAAAGATTTATGTATAAAGATATAATTTCAATTTTTTTATTAATATTAGTTTATTTCTATTTTTTATTATTATTTGTAGATCAACATTATAGTATAGCAAAAGAAAATTTTTTTCCAGCTGATCCTTTAAATACACCTATTCATATTAAACCAGAATGATATTTTATGTTTGCCTACTCTTTACTACGTTCAATTCCAAGAAAAATTGGAGGAATTATAAGATTATTTATTTTATTTGTTTTTTTTTTTATATTAATATTTAATAAAAGACATTATTCTAAATTTTTTTTTTACAAAAAAATTATACTATTTAGTATATTAATGTTTTTTATTATTTTAACTAATTTAGGGTATAAGTTAATTGAATATCCTTTTACACAAATATCTTTATATGTAGGAATTTTAATGATTTTATCAATAAATTTTTTATAAAAAAGTTTTTTAATAAATTATTTTCAAAATAATTTTTATAACTTTAAGATTATTATATAATTTGCAAAATTATTTATTTATCTTAAATTATTATTTTTTTATTTATAATAAATATAAATTTAAATCCTATAAATTTTTTAATTAACTTTTCTTT
>NZ_JWGX01000089.1:0-287 GCF_000813075.1 Shewanella sp. ECSMB14102 | reverse complement strand
CCTTATATGCTTAATAATAATATTAATAAACATTTTTAATGATAAATGAATACTATTAATTCTTATAATTTTAATTGTAGGAGGAATAATAATCTTTATTTCAATAATAGCTTCAACTATAAAATTTAATTTGATTATAAAAAATAAATTTTATTATCTAATTTTAATATTAATTTTTTATGAAATTTATATGGACAATATAAACTTTTCATTTAAAATTATTTTAAGAACAATAAATAATATTTCTCTATTCTTATATTGTTTTTTAATTATAATAAATGTAATTT
>NZ_JWGX01000088.1:0-4502 GCF_000813075.1 Shewanella sp. ECSMB14102 | reverse complement strand
CTTTCAGTGAGATCGTCAAGCGATCTGTCTTAACTGATCGGCATTAGCCCCGAAGGGCTGCCTCTAAAGTGACTTAAAATGCTATTTACTGAGGCACTTCACAACCCAGTGGGCTGTTGGAGTTTTCATAAACGATATCGCCTACCGGCTCGTAATCAACGGCCTTGATGCTTTGTTTCTCTTTCAGGAAGCTGTAGAAGACTTCGGCATCAACATAGCCAGTTTGTACCGGATCCAGCTTGGGATAGCCGTCACCGCCCGCTGCGTTGAAGCTGGGTACAGTGAAGGTGTAGCTATCTGTTGCGCTGTAATCCTTGCCGCTGACTTCGCTGATAGCGACCGACTTGGCCTGACAGTCAACTGTCATTTTCACGCCCGTTATCTGGGCATAAGCCCCTGAACCGCGCTGCATGGTAGCCACTACACCCAGATAATCGCTGAGCTCGGCACCTGTCATAGTGCTCAGGGTTATCATGTTACCGAAAGGCTGCACTGTCAGGACATCACGGTAGCTGATATCACCGGCGGCGATAGAGTCACGTACACCACCCGAGTTCATCACGCCGATATCGGCATTAACCTTGGTGGCCTGCGCCATGGCGAGCAAACGGCCCAGGTTGGTCTGCTGACCACGAACCACGCCGCGATCGCCTTCCAGTTTGCCATCGGTAGTGGCGATGATTTCGCCCAGTTTTTCACTACCCTTGTCCTGATATTGCTGCAGTACAGCCTTCACTGTGGTATCGGCAGGGATCGGCTCACCGGCCAGTTCCTCTGTCTTCTTGCCTTCTGCATCCAGTTTTCTCAGGTTGACCGGGATCAGCTTGTAGCTGACCAGGTGCAGTTTGCCACCATAATATTCAAAATCGGCGCGGCCAACATATTTACCCCACTCATGGGCCTGCATGATCCAGGTGCCTTTGTGCTGATCAGGAAGGCAATCATCACCGGGTTTGAAGTCGGCATAGCTCTGACTACCGGGTTCCATACAAACCGGATTCTGTGAGTGGCCACCTATGATGACCTGCAGCTGTCCCTCTTCCAGGGCGCGAGCCATGGCCACGTCACCCGGGGCATTGCTGCCGTTTTGGCCATCGGCATAGTGCCCCATGTGAGTGGTTGCCACTATGATATCGGCGGCTTTGTTATCATTGAGCTCTTTGATGACCTTTTTGATCTCTTCTTTGGGATCAGTAAACTCAAGCTCGCCGATAAACTCAGGGTTACCTATCTTGGCGGTATCTTCTGTGGTCAAACCTATGACAGCCACTTTAAGACCTTTAATATCGAAAACCTTGTAAGGCTCGAAGTAACGGCTGCCATCTTTTTTGTAGATGTTGGCAGCCAGCATAGGAAACTCGGCGAGCTCGCGCTGCATATCCAACACACTCAGTGGGTTATCAAACTCGTGGTTACCCACGGCCATGGCGTCATAGCCAATCAGGTTCATGCCGATAAAGTCAGGCTCGGCATTTTGCAGATCCGACTCAGGCACACCTGTGTTGATATCACCACCTGAGAGCAACAGAGCCTGGCCGCCGTTGCTTTCCACTTCGTTGCGTAAGCGATCAACCAGCGTCTTACGGGCTGCCATACCATACTCACCGTCACTGTTTTCCCAGAAGCGGCCATGGTTGTCATTGGTGTGTAAAATGGTGAACTTGGTGCAGTTATCGGCGCCGCAGACTTCCGGTGCCGGATCCTTGTCATCACTGTTACAACCGGCGAGAGCAGCCAGAATGGCTGTCGCCAAAAGTCCTTTCATCAGTTTATTAGACATTGTTAAATCAACCCCATGTTTTTATTTATTTTTACCATCATCATTAATAAGCGGAGAAGCGAACTTCCCGCGCCCGACATACTAGCAAGATTAAGTCAAAAACATGTCACTTTTATTAACAAACAGGAGTTAAATGCATGATTTTAAGGCGGGAAATAACACAAACTGTTCACAATTTAGAATAGGCTTCCAGGGAGCTCTCATACTTTAGCGTATTTTGCTGCTGATATTAAAGTGCACTTGGCACACAATAAAACCTATCGCACTGATATATATGAAAATAACTAAAGTATTAGCAGCGGCAGGCTATTGTTTGATAATGGAAACACCCCCTGAAAGGCCGTTTCCATTATGGGACGACTTATTTTTCAATAAATTAAAACTGGATATTAGGAAAGTGTGAACAAGTTCCACCTGTACTCTGCGTTATCCGGCCCAGTCAAACCCCAGGTATGCCTTCAGGCAGTAGCTTTGAATGCCAATTCTGTGTCAGCCACTCTCTCAATAAGGACGTCGCTAGAACTTATTCGTACCTTCCCTAATTCAAACGCGCCTGCAGCCACTGACTGATGAGATTCAGCTCTTGCGGCACCACGCCGTGCGCCATTGGGAATGTATGCCATTCGAGCCGATATCCTCCCAGCTCAAGCGCTTCTTTGGCCATACGTCCGGCACTGAGAGCAACCACATCATCCTGCTCGCCATGACACTGCAAGATTTGTGTATCACGGTTGGCGCTGCTCAAGTCTTCCGGCAGCTGCTCCCCCCCCGGCAAATAACAGGACAACGCCATAATACCGGCCAAGGCTTCGGGGTAGCGCAGTGCGGTAAAGAGGCTCATCACCCCACCTTGGCTGAAGCCGGCAAGCACAATACGGTTGGCGGCAATGCCCTGGGCGACTTGCTGCTCTATGAGTTGTCGAACCAAACGCTCGGATTGCAGTACCCCAGCCATATCGGCTCTGTCATGGAGATTGAGGCTCTTGATGTCATACCAGGCGCGCATCACATAGCCACCATTGACAGTGACAGCCTGCTCCGGCGCATGTGGAAACACAAAGCGTATTGAGTGATCGGCCGGCAGTCCCAATGCCGGCACCACAGGGGCAAAGCCGTCACCCGAGTCACCCAAACCATGCAACCAGATAACGCAGGCGGTGGCCGGCTCCCGGGGTTCAATAACAACGGCGTCCAGGGTAGTTGACGACATAACAACATCCTTCTTGATAGACAAAAATGTGACCGACATCATATCAGGCTAAGAATTCCTTGCCAGCACCATTCTAAAAATTCGAATAAAAACACGTGTATTTCGCGCTTTACCCATAAATAACCACCACCTAGACTGAAATGCGAGCCATAGGGCAAAGCGGTTAAAGGAGCGAAAAATGGGATTATTGCAGCAGGGCAAATGGGTCGACCAGTGGTATCAGACAGACAAAAGCGGCGGCAAGTTCGTCCGTGAAGATGCCAAGCTGCGAAACTGGATCACCCCGGATGGTAGCCCGGGCCCCAGTGGTCAAGGTGGATTCAAGGCCGAACCGGGCCGCTACCATCTCTATGTTTCACTCGCTTGCCCCTGGGCCCACAGAACCTTGATATTTCGCGCCTTGAAGGGATTGGAGGCGCTTATCTCAATGACTGTGGTCGAGCCCCATATGTTGGAAAATGGTTGGGAATTTGCCACAGAGGCGGGCCCCAAGGGCGGCCACCCTATCCAGGGCGCCGAGCAAGACCCTTTGTTTGGCAAAGCATTCCTCTACCAAATTTACCAGCTCGCCGCGGCCGATTATAGCGGTCGGGTGACAGTACCTGTCTTGTGGGACAAACATCATCAGACCATAGTCAGTAATGAATCGTCGGAAATCATCCGTATGTTCAACTCTGCCTTCGATCATCTGACCGGCAATAACCTGGACTTTTACCCGCCCCATCTGAGAGAGGAGATAGATACGCTCAACGAGTTCATCTATCCCAATATCAATAACGGGGTTTACCGGGCCGGTTTTGCCACCTCACAACAAGCCTATCAAGAGGCCTTTGAGCAGCTGTTCAGTGCCCTTGACAGATTGGAGTTGCAATTGAGTGAGCGCCGCTTTCTCACAGGCTCACAACTCACTGAGGCCGACTGGCGCTTGTTTACCACCTTAATCCGTTTCGATGCTGTCTATGTGGGTCACTTCAAGACCAATAAACGCCGTATTGAAGACTACCCGGCGCTGAGCCAATACCTGCGCGATCTGTATCAGTACCCCGGTATTGCCGCCACGGTCAACTTTGAACATATCAAGCAGCACTACTACTACAGCCATGGACAGATAAACCCCAGTCGCATCGTGCCCCAGGGCCCCGAGTTAGACTATCAGCGCAGCCATCAACGCCACAGACTGGAATAGTAAATCACTCGGGCGTCAGGCCGTAAAAGTCTGCCAGTTGCTCGAGCTGTTCATCGGAGTCGAGCCGCAACTGCCAACGCACGGCGCCGGCATCGGCCAGCAGAATGCAAGGGCCTTTGAGCAAACGGATATCGTCGCTCAGCGCCATCAACACTGTCTGCATGGCCGGCAAACGAACTTGCAGCTCATTGGGGCTCAGCAGCAATCGCCCCTGCTCGCAGTTAATTTTCATCCCCTCTCCTCCCAATGGTTTCTCAATCAAAAACGCCCGCTAAAGCGCAACGTAGTTCACTTAAGCGGAGCTGCCTTGTGATTAACAGGATATC
>NZ_JWGX01000087.1:0-2858 GCF_000813075.1 Shewanella sp. ECSMB14102 | reverse complement strand
CTCCTCACCGTTTAACCATGAGTGGTGCACTTATTATCTGAATTCGGGGCCAACTTTGGAGATAATATTGATTTGAGTTCCGGCCAGGTAGTTTTTAGAAGAAATGATGCAATATTACCTGGAAGTTCAAGCTTAGACGTTAGCTATCCTACTTATTACAATACGACAATGCCGGAAATAGCTGGATGGAAAGAGGATGTACCTCGAATTGAATACGCCTATCTTTATGATGATGAAAGAAATAAAACAAGTCTTTCTGAAGGGTGGCTTACCGGTAACTACTGTTCAAAAAGCCAAGAGATGAACAGAAACTATGATGGAATTAGACTCCCTTTTATTCATACTGGCCCAGTCCTCATTATTCCAGGACTAGGAAGAGCTCCTATACTCAAAAATGATAAAAAACATTCAAATAGCTCAGATGGTAACTTTCCATATATAACTAATACTCTATGGAAAGTTAGTTGCTATGTATCTGATGATACCCACAAGGAAGGATTCAAAGCTACGTCACCCAGCGGGGTAAGTTATTATTTTGAAACCGAAATAAAGTCACCAAGAATACATATGTACGAAAGAGAAAATAGCTTCCATGGACTATTAAGGAACTTTAAGGATGAGTTCGGTCGCTACATATCCAAAAGAAGCACAAGCCTATACGTAAAAAAAATAGAAGATAGGTTTGGAAATTACGTCCTGTACTCATATAAAAATGGTGGGCTATCAAAAGTTGAGAGTAATGACGGTAGGATTATTACTGTTGAATATTCAAACAATACAAAGATTGTTTCTGCTAAAGACAGAGATTCAAACTGGAAAAGAGAGTGGCATTATTTCATAAAGGATGGAAAATATATTATTAGGGAGCCTGATGAAAGAGAGTGGTCCTACGATTTATTCATATCAAAGCAGTATGATTATTCTTACCCTGGTGCACGTTGTTTTAATAGTGGCCTTCCAAAAGGTGTGATGACTGTGACTCATCCAAATAATATAAGAGCTGAATTTAAATTCGAACAAAGAATGGATTACACTACAAACTACATAGAGAGAAAATTACCGGCTATACCTCCATGTAGACGTATTCTAAGTTTAGTTGAAAAAAAAGTCATGAATAATGAACCACTTCAATGGAAATACATTTATTCTGAGAATCAAGGAGGCATGGTGGTCAAAGGAAATAGACCTCCTGAAAGCTCAATGCTGAAAGGGAGTTTACCCAGTAATGTTGAACCATTTCTTTCAGATTCAGCAAAAGTAATTAGCCCCGGAGGAGATTTTAAGATTTACTATTTTAGCCGTCAACTAGATTCAGGGTTGGAAGGAAAAAATATAGCAACGGAAAGCTATGATATATCAGGGGAGCTCGTAAGTACCGAACTATTTAATTACGCAAAAGGCTATAATCATGGAACGCCTTTTAATTATTTTGATGGGTGGGAAAATGTTATTTTAGACAGTAAAGAGCAAATTGTAAATGGAACATCTTTTACTGTTAAATATGAAAACTTTAACCAATATAATGTCCCAGAGAATGTGTCGGGGCATTCATTAGCATCTAAGTACATCAAAAATGAGTATTTTCATAATACAAAAAAGTGGATTTTAAACGTACCCATAAAAAAATTTATCTCACATACATCAACATTTAACATGCCTCAAAACGAATATTTACTAAATGAAGACATGCTCCCCGCTACCGAGAGGTTATATGGCCGAGATATAAGAAGGTACACTTACCATAAAGATGGTAATATATGGAGAATTAGTGAATCTAATTCCAGTCGATATGAGAAGTTTGAAAACTATTACCGCGGTAAGGCGCGCAAGATAACGCTTCCCTGCGCCACCACCAATGGTTGCACGACGGTCAACGGCAGTACCGCCAACACCATGGTGGCCCTGTTGGAAGTCAATGCGGATGGCACCACCAAGAGCGTGACAGACTTTAATGGCAATAAGGCCTCTTACAGTTACAACCCTATTGGTTGGCTAACCAAAATCGACTATGCCGACCCCAAGTGGGCAGACAAAGTTATCAGTTATGCAACGGTCACAACGGCCAATGACGGTATTTCCGGCAGTGGGATAGTAGCGGGCAGTTTGCGTCAAAGTATCAGCCAAGGGAATTACGAAAAACGGGTTTACCATGATGCACTGTTGCGCCCGGTATTTACCCGGGAGCGGGATATCGCCAATGGGGCAACAACGCGTTATCAGGCCTTTGAGTACGACCATGAAAACCGTCAAACCTTGGCAAGCTTCCCAAGCAGCAATGCCGCCAGCCGGGTGGGAATGGCAACAGAATATGATGCCTTGGGGCGAATAGTCACTCAAACGCGTACCAGTGATAACAGCAGCAGTAGCCGCGACTATTTGGCCGGAAACAAAGTAGCCGTTACGGACAGTGAAGGAAACACCACCACTACAACCTATCTGGCCTATGGTCAACCGACCTATGACAAACCACTGTTGATTGAAGCTCCAAACACTGATGATATCAGCCTGGATTACAACGAATTTGCACAAGTTACCTCAATTCGTCAGGGCAATATCACCGAAAAACGGCTATACGACAACTATCAACAGTTGTGTAAGTCTGTTCGCCCCGAAACCGGTATTACGGCTTATGGTTACAATGCCCAGCGTCAACAGATATGGCGGGCCCTGGGCACCAATGGCAGCAGTACCAGTTGTGATGCCGCGTCAGTCCCGGCCAGCCACAAAACGTTGCTGGGCTACGATAATTTGGGGCAATTGCGAACCGAAAATTTCCCGGATACTACACCGGATAGAACTTACAACTACGACGCCAACGGCAATCTGAGAGCCTTGACTGCCGGTAATATCAGCTGGAG
>NZ_JWGX01000086.1:0-1883 GCF_000813075.1 Shewanella sp. ECSMB14102 | reverse complement strand
TACTTATACAACAGCCAAAATGCAATCGATAAAGAAACCCTGAGTCTGGACGGCAAGTCTTTCGTACTGGATTGGGAATACAACAATCTGGGAGCCGTCAGTTCATTGAAGTACCCATCAGGTGCATTGGTTGATTTTGCTCCCAATGCCTTGGGGCAAGCGACCAAGGCCGGCAGTTATGTCACAGGCGTGAGTTATCATCCCAACGGCCAGGTGAAACAATTTACATTCGGGAATGGCATTGTTCGCAATGTCGAGATGGATACCAGTGGCCGAATCGATTTGCTCACCGACAGCAAGAGCGGCGTGATAAAGAACAAACTCGACCCCAGCTACGATGGCAACGACAACCTGGTTCGCCTCATCGATTGGGTGGACAGAAACAATGATATTGACAATCTGGTTTACGACGGTGTTGACCGCTTGCTCAGTGCCGATGGCCGCTGGGGTACAGGTCGTTATACCTACGACGGTAAGGGGAATATCCTCAGCCGCACACTGAATAACGTCAACATAGGCTATAGCTATAACAACCTGAATCAGTTGAGTAAATTGAGCGGTGCCTACGCTTATGGTTATCAGTACGATACCCGCGGCAATGTCATCCACAATGGCCGTTACCCGCTCAGCTATAACCTGGGACAGCAAATGGTCTCAGCCAAAGGTATCAACTACAGCTACGATGGCCATAATCGTCGGGTACGCAAAACTGAAAGCGGTAAAAACAGTTACAGTGTGTACAGTCAGGGGGGCCAGTTGTTACATCGAGTCTCTGAAAACGGCATGAAGACTGACAGTATATATTTGGGCAAAACCATAGTTGCTGAAGTGGATGACCCAACCTCCTCGGTTGTTGTGCCGGCTCCTACAGTGAATATCAATATATCAGACACCATGATTGGTGGTGAATGCCCTCCTAAACAAGAATGTTTTGATATTGTGGATGTACCAGCGCACCGAATAGCCTGGTCGTCAACTTCATCCACGAGCTGCAGCGGTACGATTCAAAAGTATCGGAATGGTATCAACATGGGCACTATTACCCTGGTAGGTACAAGTGGCACACAAACAGAATTAAAGAATGGCACAGTGTATAACATCAGTGTCACTTGCACAGGAAACGGCGGCAGCAAAAGCGCTATTGCGACAGCTCGCGGCGGCAGTAGCGGCGGCGGTGATTACATGTAAGGGGAATACTCATGGAACGAATAATTCAACTCCTAACGCTGCTGTTACTGTTAGTATGCAGCCAAGTATCAGCAACCACAGTTAGATATCAGCATACAGATATGCTGGGGTCAGTCGTTGCAGAATCGGACAGTGCCGGCAACATCACCAGTCGCAGTCATTACGAGCCGTTTGGCAAACGATTGGGGGGAGACAAGGCCGGTATAGGCTACACAGGCCACCTGCAGGATGAGGACTTGAACCTGACCTATATGCAGGCACGATACTATGATCCGCTGATTGGGCGGTTCTATGCGGATGATCCGGTTGGGTTCAGGGATGTGTATTCGTTTAATCGGTATACGTATGCCAATAATAATCCATATAAATATGTGGATCCGGATGGGGAGTTTGCTTTAGCCTTATTTGCACCGCCTCCGCCAGTAGTGGGACAAACGGGCGGAAACGTTAAAGCCCCAAACATCACCAAGCAAGATGTGGTTTCTGGTGCAATCAGGACCGGCAATCCGATAGTTGCAGTAGTTGCAATCATATTGACTGCAGAGCAGGGAAACTCAGAAAATCAATCAAATAATGAAGGAAAAACTGGTCCTCATTCCAGCGAGGAAAGAGCATTACAAGACATGTTAAATGGTGATACTCGAAGAGCCCGAATTCAGATAATAAGTGCACCACTCATGGTTAAACGGTGAGGA
>NZ_JWGX01000085.1:0-4882 GCF_000813075.1 Shewanella sp. ECSMB14102 | reverse complement strand
AAAGCCTAGGGGTAGTTGCGTTCAAGCGAATGATTTGATCAACAACGCCCTTTTAAAGCCATGATCACATCAGGCCTAGACGCTATTGACATAGCCAATGCTAACGCCTTCCCCCCCACTTCTTGATGAAAGTTTTGCGTGGTCACATTATAAACCAATGCAAAAAAGAACAATGCTTGAAACACACAGACGCCAACAACCCAAATAATTAATCGGGTTTCCAATTTTTTTGGACGGCGAATCGATTTAAATGCGGACGTAGGAATTGCCGCTTGTTCTGAATTTCGCATGATATCCATCCTATAAATTGGCATCCTGACGAAGATAGTTATTCAAAAAACTTTTTAATGGAATAAGCAAAACGAGTATCGCAACAATGCCTATAGCTAATGTAAGAGGCCGTTCCCATAAAAAGCTAATTGAACCATCAGAAATCATCACGGCACGACGATAATTTCGTTCAATCATATCTCCTAATATAAACCCTAGTAATAAAGGCGCCATAGGAAAACTTAGCAAGCGCAGAACAAGAGCTATAACAGCAACACCCACCATCATAAATAAATCGAAGGTATTGAATGTCACTAAATAAACTCCAATTAAGCTGAAGAATAGAATCATTACCGTTAACACTGCCCGCGGCAAGGTTAATGCTTTAGCAAAGTAAGGAATCAAGGGTAGATTCAGAATAAGCAAAACAATATTACCAAAATACATACTGATAATAACAGACCAAAACACCGCAGGATTTTCTTGCATTAGTGTAGGACCAGGCTGAATACCATAAGCTATTAGTGCACCAAGCATAATCGCTGTGGTTCCTGAACCAGGTATCCCAAGTGTCAATAGAGGGACAAAGGAGCCGGTACAAGCTGCATTATTTGCAGATTCCGGTGCAGCTAAACCTCGCATTGAACCTTGTCCAAAGCGTTCCTGTAATGCTTTCGGTGCCAAATTACGCTCACAGGCGTATGCCATAAAACTTGCGATAGTTGCGCCAGCCCCCGGTAATACACCAATTAGAAAACCCAATAAGGATGAACGCCCAACAGTAGGCGCAAGTTCCTTTACTTCCGCTTTACTCAGCTTGGTCGAACCGATTTTAGGCGTGCCCATGTCCTGTTCCCCGGGATTTTTTTGTTCCGGGCGAATTACATTAATCAAAGCTTCCGATAACGCGAAGGTCGCCAGCTCACGCCATCAAGCAAATCTGCTTGCCCAAAGGTAAAACGTTCAGTACCTGAAGAGGGATCTATACCTATAGTAGCTAACATCAATCCAAAGACTGTCATCATCATGGCTTTTAAAAATTGACCTTTATTAGAAAAGGCTGCAATTGCCGTTAACCCCAGGAACATCAACATCATATAATCCGCAGAATGAAAGCTTAAACTCACCTCTGCCAATAAGGGGGCGGCGACCATCAGCATCAACGCGCCAATGGTTCCACCAGTGAAAGACGCATAAGCCGCAATCGCCAAAGCTTTGCCTGCGTGTCCTTGCTTTGCCATAGGGTAACCATCAAAGGACGATGCCACTGTACCGGCCACCCCGGGCGCATTAATTAAAATAGATGACGTTGAGCCTCCAAATATAGCGCCATAATAAACACCAGCCATCAAAATCATGCCGGAGTCAGCGCCTATACTGTAGGTAATAGGGATCATCAGCGCGATCGCAGTCATGGGGCCTAAACCGGGCAACATGCCAATAAAGGTTCCCACAAAACAACCTATGATCACGTACATCAAGTTTTGCCAAGCAAAAGCGGTTGATAAGCCTGTTAAGATTCCATCTAACATGATTTAACTCCAAAATTCACCGGGGGCAAGATAAACACCTAATAACTGGGTCATGATGATCCAAAAAACAATCACAACAGGGATTGATGCCAACAATAATGTTTTTTTACGTTTTTCACCCATCAACCAAAAACCGAAAAGTAAAAAAAGTGCTGTTGATAATACAAAACCCAGAGATTCCAGCAATCCGCTATAAAGCAGCATAAGTATTATCAACAATAATGTTTGACGGATACTTTTCCAGCTTATGGTCGTTTTAATTTCCCGTTTATTATTCACTGGCGATTTCACTATTTCTGCTATCATTGCCAGTAAACAAATCACTATCCCTAATACTGTGTACAACTTTGGTAAGCTTGCTGAATTAACACTTTCGTACTCTTCAAATGGCATCAGGGGTATCTGCCAAGCATAAATGCCATAACAAACAAATAGCAGCAAAAATAGTGTTGGTCCTATGAGCTCTCGATTCATCATAGTCATCTCTCCTTTAACGATGGATAAAGCCCAACGCTTCCATTGCGACACGAAGCTGCTGTTCTTGTGCTTCCAATACATCAACAAAGCCGTCCTGGCTGGTAAATAATGTGCGCCAGCCATTACGTTGACGTACGCTCTCCCATTCAGGTGTCGCCATTAAACGTTGAAACCTGTCACTGTATTCCTGCACTTTTGCTTTTGAGACATCTGGGGCAGCAAAAAAGCCGCGCCAATTTACAAATTCCATGTCATAACCCAGTGTTCTCATAGTGGGGAGTTGTGGATATTCCACCAAAGGTTCATCAGCAGTGATCGCAAGGATCCTTACCTGACCCGCACGCATCATATCGAGCGCTTCGCTTAACCCGGTCGATAAGAGATTTACTTCACCGGACAGCAAGCCCGCCTTGGCTTTTCCACCTGCATCATAAGGAATATACCTGAGCAGTCTGCCATCAATACCTGCCGCTTGAACTGCCTGTGCGGCAACTAAATGGTCCATAGACCCGCGGGCTGAGCCACCAGCTACTTTGATCGTTTTTGGATCCCCGCGTAAGGCTTCAATAACATCGTGCCAGCTTTGATAGGGAGAATCTGCACGCACAGCAAACGCCCCGTAGTCGGCAATAACGCTGGCAACTGGTGTCAAATCGCGATAGCTGTAAGGCAACTGTCCCGAAAGCGCTCGCAGCACTATCGGCGTAGAATTAACCATCAACATATCGCCTTTTTTCGTTCCCGACTCAATCAAATAAGCAATCGCGCGGCCGCCTCCACCACCAGAAATATTCTGGAATGAGGTGTTGTCATCCAGTCCTGACTTCACCATGGCTTCGCCAACAGCTCTTGCTGTCGTATCCCAGCCCCCGCCTGGCCCTCCTGGAATAAGAAAGTGCGTTTCTGCGCGACCTTGGACACTGCAGAGCATCAAGGCGTATGCCACTATGGCGATCAACCGATAAGTTATCTTGATCATTGTCCTTCTCCTTTAACCCGGATTTGGTACAGGTGCGTCGCATCCAATACAGGGAAAACCATGAACACCATTTCCCGGACGTAATCTTTAATTTCTTTTGAGGGATGTAGAACAGAATTACTTAATCGCCTTGATAAGGTGTTCCGGACGAAAAATGTTCTTACGTTGGTTTTACGTCGCTGTGCCTTTAACTCATCGTTTTGCCCCCTTCCAAGAAAGCAATCATTCGTGATTCGGCATTCGAATAAACAACCACCGTCAGCGAACTTACGGGACTTTTGCCTGTAGACTCGCCATTTATCGCAATTAAGCCCCTTGAATGGATACGTGTTCTTCACTCTGAACTGCCCAGAAGAATTACAGTCAAACATCTGATAGATGCCGGGAAAATGTTTAAAACATCTTTGTGGGCAACCAGGCTCAGTTCGCCATTGCGTTAAACAGAGAAACCTGCGTTCTATAGCACGCTTTAACTGTCTAATGCCTAAGCAGAGTACGCTGGCGACCGGGATAACTGCCCCTAATCCACCAACAAAGCTAATTGGCAAAATGTCTGTTTGCGCTTTACAAGAAAGAGCATGGGACTGTGACTTTGCTATTGCCTCGGTTGCTTCCCGATAACCCAGGGCATTGATAAAAATAAGCTTATTATTCATTGGCTAATTCCTATTCTGCGTCCGCATTCAATAAGGTTGCTGACGTACAGGACAGCCTAGTGTTAAATCGGGGTTAATATAAGATTGCGAAATTAATTTCCATAAAAACCTTTGACGAAATTTTCTCCATTAAACGCATGCCCAAAATGAACAAAACTAAGGAAGGTGCGAATAAGTCCTCGTAGCACTCTCTTGAGGTAAAGAGTGGCTTGCACAGCAATTGGCGTTCAAGGCATCTGACTGAAGCCATGCCGGGCCTATTGAAGTTGGATAATGCAGAGAGCCGGTTACTGTAAATTCCCCATCAAGATAGCCCTTTTCATCGGTTTAGCCTTTGTTATACTCGCTGACAATCACGAACTATAAGCAATATAGAGAAACGGACTCGTCATGACAGATAGACTCTATGGGATTAAAAACTGCGAGCACTTTTTATCAGATCTACCGTTTAATAACGAAAAGAAGGGGTTGGCCCCCTTCTAAAGGGCCTAATCTCCCTTTCCTATCGTCCCTTGCTTTCCTGAACAACCATATCTAATGCACTTGCGAATGTCGGATCAGCCATCATTCGCTTTCCCACAAACTCTATATCACTTGGGCCGCAATCCATCCCTCTCACTTGTGTTGGTGCCCAGACCTGGGCAAGGATTTCCAGTTGTTCAAACCAAAACGTTGCTCTTTGCTCTGGGGCCAAGGCCGCTCTGAGCCCATCCCTAATCATACGTTGCCAAATGATGATCTGCTTATCTTGAATGAGCTTCATCTTGTTCCAATCATCCTGGTATGTTGGTGCTTTGGCGTGACAAAGTACGGAGACTTCTCTCCAGGCATAAACACGCTTGAGCTGTTCCATCCAATCGTTCGCGTAGCTTGGAGATGATTGAACAAGAACAGAAATCAAAACTAAATAAGTGATCCTAATTGTGCTCCACTTTCATGAGACCATGCCCGCCACCAGGGAATGGTGA
>NZ_JWGX01000009.1:0-141698 GCF_000813075.1 Shewanella sp. ECSMB14102 | reverse complement strand
AATGGCTGATATGAAACAAGTACTGGTTCCCGATATTGGCGGGGACGAGGTACAGGTTATTGAGATCTGTGCCAATGTGGGTGACAGCCTGGCGGCTGAAGACTCCATTATTACCGTTGAAAGCGACAAGGCGACCATGGATATTCCTGCGCCCTTCGCCGGTGTGCTCAAAGAGCTGAAAGTGGCCGTTGGCGACAGCGTGTCTGAAGGCACCTTGATAGCCTTGATGGCTGCCGAAGGCGCAGAAGCTGCAGCTGTTGCAGAGGCGCCCAAGGCTGAAGCCGCGCCTGCTCCGGCAGCGGCTCCCGCGCCTGCTGCAGAACAGGCGGCGCCGGCCGCACCTGCAGCCGGTGGCAGCCAGGTCATTGAAGTGACAGTGCCGGATATTGGCGATGCCGCAGATGTCGATGTTATCGAAGTGCTGGTGAGCGAAGGTGAGGCTATCGAAGCCGATGCCGGGTTGATCACGCTGGAAACCGATAAGGCGACCATGGATGTCCCTTCGCCTCAGGCGGGTACAGTCAAGTCACTGAAAGTGAAGGTTGGCGACAAGGTTTCCCAGGGCTCTTTGGTGTTGCTGCTGGAAGTTGGCGCTGCTGCTTCTGATGCACCGCAAGCGCTACAAGCAGCGGCTTCTGAAGCCGCACAACCGGTGGCCGCTCAGGCTGCCGCGCCTGCCACTGTTGCAGTGAAAGAGATTGCGGTTCCCGATATCGGTGATGCTGCTGATGTGGACGTTATCGAAGTGCTGGTGGCGGTAGGTGATGAGATCAGTGCCGATCAAGGGCTGATCACGCTGGAAACCGATAAGGCGACCATGGAAGTGCCGGCGCCCTTCGGCGGCAAGCTGGTTTCTCTGACCGTTAAAGTGGGTGACAAGGTGTCTCAGGGTAGCGTGATTGCCACGGTTGAGACCCAAGGCGCCGCTCCCGCAGCAGTTGCTGCACCGGCAGAAGCCCCTGTTCAGACGGCTCCAGCCCCAGCTCCGGCGGCCGCGCCTGCAGCGCAGAGTCGCCCACCTGTGCCGCATCATCCGAGTGCCGGTGCCCAGCCTAACACAGGTGCGGTACACGCTTCTCCGGCGGTACGTCGCCTGGCCCGTGAGTTCGGTGTTGATCTGACTCAGGTGAAAGGTACAGGTCGCAAGGGGCGTATCCTCAAAGAGGATGTGCAGGCCTATGTGAAATATGAACTGTCACGGCCCAAGGCCACGGCGGCGACTTCTGTCGGCGGCGGCAGTGGTCTGCAGGTTATTGATGCACCTAAGGTAGATTTCAGTAAGTTCGGTGAAGTGGAACAAGTGCCACTGACCCGGATCCAGAAGATCTCCGGCCCTAACCTGCACCGCAACTGGGTGACCATTCCCCATGTGACTCAGTTCGATGAGGCTGATATCACAGAGATGGAAGCTTTCCGTAAGCAGCAGAACGAACTGGCAGCCAAGCAGAAGCTGAATGTGAAGATCACTCCGTTGGTGTTCATGATGAAGGCGGTTGCCAAGACGCTGCAGCAGTTCCCGGTATTTAACTCCAGCCTGAGCCCGGATGGTGAATCGCTGATCCGCAAGAAGTACTACCACATCGGGGTGGCGGTCGATACGCCAAACGGTTTGGTGGTGCCAGTGGTGCGTGATGTGGACCAGAAAGGGATTATCGAGCTCAGCCGCGAGCTGACCGAAATTTCGATCAAGGCCCGTGACGGCAAGCTTAAGGCGGCCGACATGCAAGGCAGCTGTTTCACTATCTCCAGCCTGGGGGGGATCGGCGGTACCGCGTTTACGCCTATCGTCAACTATCCTGATGTGGCAATTCTCGGGGTGTCCAAGTCTGAGATTAAGCCGAAGTGGAACGGTAAAGAGTTTGAGCCAAAGCTGATGTTACCACTGTCACTGTCTTATGATCACCGGGTGATCGACGGGGCGATGGCGGCACGCTTCAGTGTCACTCTGTCAGGGATCTTGTCCGATATTCGTACAATGATCCTCTAACACAACAGGCTGCCCCTCGGGGCGGCCTTTTGTTTATTGTGATCAGTGTCAAACACGGGTTAAAATGCGCCCACCTTACGAGACAAGCACTTTCGAGCTGGCGCATCGCAGGTTGGGCTGGCTGTCCCCAACGGAATGAAAGAAATCAGAGGAAAAAATGAGTAACGAAATCAAAACTCAGGTAGTGGTATTAGGTGCTGGCCCTGCTGGCTATTCTGCGGCTTTTCGTGCAGCAGATTTAGGCCTGGAGACAGTGATTGTTGAGCGTTTCAGCACTCTGGGTGGCGTATGCCTGAATGTGGGTTGTATTCCTTCCAAAGCCCTGTTGCATGTAGCCAAAGTGATTGAAGAGGCCAAAGCGGTATCGGATCACGGTGTTGTGTTCGGTGAGCCAAAGATAGACCTCGACAAGCTGCGTGGCTTTAAAGAGAAAGTGATCGGCCAACTGACCAATGGTCTTGGCGGCATGTCCAAGATGCGTAAAGTGAAGGTGGTTAACGGTTTCGGTAAGTTCACTGGCCCCAACAGCCTCGAAGTGAAAGGTGCCGACGGTGAAACCACAGTGGTTAACTTTGACAACGCCATCATAGCTGCCGGCTCTCGCCCAATTCAGCTGCCTTTCATTCCGCGTGAAGATCCACGTATCTGGGACTCTACCGATGCACTGGAACTGAAAGAGATCCCAGGCAAGATGCTGGTGATGGGCGGCGGTATCATAGGTCTGGAAATGGGTACTGTTTACTCGTCTCTGGGCAGTGAAATCGATGTGGTTGAAATGTTCGACCAGGTGATCCCTGCGGCTGATAAAGACGTGGTTAAGGTCTTTACCAAGCAGATCAAGAAGAAATTCAACCTGATGCTGGAAACCAAGGTAACAGCAGTTGAAGCCAAAGAAGACGGTATTTATGTGTCTATGGAAGGTAAGTCGGCACCTGCCGAGCCAGTGCGTTACGACGCAGTGCTGGTGGCCATTGGCCGTACTCCAAATGGCAAGCTGATCGATGCTGACAAGGCCGGGGTCAAGATTGATGAGCGTGGCTTTATCAATGTCGACAAGCAACTGCGTACCAATGTGGCCAACATTTTCGCCGTGGGCGATATCGTTGGTCAGCCAATGCTGGCTCACAAAGGTGTGCATGAAGGCCATGTGGCCGCAGAAGTGATTGCCGGTATGAAGCACTTCTTCGATCCTAAGGTTATCCCATCTATTGCTTACACAGATCCTGAAGTGGCTTGGGTTGGTCTGACCGAGAAAGAAGCCAAAGAGCAGGGCATAGCGTACGAAACGGCGACCTTCCCATGGGCAGCCAGTGGCCGTGCTATCGCTTCCGATGCCAGCGAAGGTATGACCAAGCTGATTTTCGATAAAGAGACTCATAGAGTGATCGGTGGTGCCATTGTGGGTGTCAACGGCGGTGAGTTGCTGGGTGAAATCGGCCTGGCTATCGAGATGGGTTGTGATGCCGAGGATCTGGCGCTGACCATTCATGCTCACCCGACTCTGCACGAGTCTGTAGGGCTGGCGGCCGAGATCTACGAAGGTTCAATCACAGATCTGCCAAACCCAAAGGCAAAAAAGAAAAAGTAATCTGCTGATTGGGGACTTGTCCCTGGCAGTATTGAAGTCGGGCCCAGTTAGCTGGGCCCGATTTTTTATATCAAGTGCAATCCTTGTAAACGAACTGTTGTTTACAAGATGAAATTCGGTGGTCTAGCTGGTACATTCAAGACTGGTCATCAAGGTCATTCATCAACCGATGATAAGAAAACTAATAACAGTAGCTATTGCTATACTGCTCAGCCTTTTTTTCGGGGCAGCATCGGCAGATGCCGATGAGTTGGTTAAAAGGGTATTTTCTTCCAGGGATGGTTTGATCAACACCAGTATTCTCGACATCAGCATGGATGAGCGGGGATTTATCTGGCTCTCCACCGAACAGGGACTGTATCGCCTCAGCAACGCCAATATCCGCCGTTTGGACCGCGATGGTCTGGAATCGCGGATGGCTGATGAGTATCTGCCTCTGGTCAAGTCTCTTGGGCAACAGCAGATGCTGGTCAGTACACTGTCTCATGCCTATCTCTACCATATAGCCGATAATCGTTTCCGTCAGTTTGGCAGTGATGAGCTGTTTCCCGAGTATCAGGGCGGCGGTTTAATGAAGAGCTTGCAATCGGCGGCCGGTGACTGGCTGTTGTTAACCGAAAAAGGCCAGGTTTGGCGCTTGAGTCAGGATCTACAGCAGCTGCAGAAACTGTTTGACCTACCCTACGATAGTGACCTGCTATGGAGTCAAATTTTGCAGCTTGAGAACGGCAACTTGCTGCTGGGTAACGCCTATGGTGTGGAGCTAAGGTCACAAAATGGCAGCGTCAAACAACGCTTGTCATGGCAGGGTAGTTATGGTCGCCTCAATGCCTTATTTCTGGACAGTAACAAACAGATTTGGATGGCCGCCAGCAAAGGCTTCTATCGGGTGAACCTTGAAAGCAACCGCATAGAGCCAGTGGCCGAGATTCCTTTTTTCACCAGTGTGATCACTGAAGATCTCAAGGGTAACCTGTGGATTGCCAGTAAGCAGGGGCTGCTGAAATGGTCCCCGAGCAGCCGCAAATTAAAACAGTATAAAGAGCAGTTGAAGCTCAAGGCCGGTATTGAATATATCAATGCTCTGCAGGTGGACAGCAATGGTTTAATCTGGGTTGGCGGCACTGGGCATTCATTGGCAGTGGTAGCCGACTCACCGGAATTTATTCTGGATAGTTTCAGCGCTTCTGAGCCTTATAAGCTCAGTGATTCCATGGTGTGGGCGATACTGGCCGACGCTGAGATGCTGTGGCTGGGAACCGACTCGGGATTGTTGGCCGTCAATCGAAATACCCAACAGAGCCAAACTACGCTTCCCAAAGGGATGGAGGTCAATGACAGCATCTACAAGATAGATAATTTGGACCAAGATCACCTGTTGTTATCGACTACCAATGGCTTATTTGTGATGAATAAGCAGACCCTGGAAGGGCAGCCTTTGGGGGATTGGAACGGCAGCGGACAGTCTCTGAGTCACAAGACGGTGATCACGGCTTTGAATGAGGGCAACCTCTGGTGGTTTGCGACCAGCAGCGGTTTGTATGAGTGGGATCAGACTCAGGGCAAGATAGAGAAAAAAACTTTGCCGGATACAGAGTCCAGCGGCAATAATCCTGCGATTTATGGAGTCTATCGCGATAGTCGACAGCGCTTGTGGATCGGTGGCAATAAATCCTTCGGTTACTTGGAGCAGGGCGGCGGTTTTCGTTCATTGGCGTCGGTATTTGATGACTTGCCGCATATGCCGACCGTGAGCCAGTGGTTGGAATTGAGCCCGGATCGTTTCTGGTTGGCCACCCGCCAGGGAGGCTTGATAGAGCTGGACTTGCAGACCATGAAGATTCGCCGTTTGACGCAAGAATGGCAATTGGACTGTAACACAGTATTTTTTCTGCAGGATAGCGGCGACTATCGAGTTGTGGGATGCAGTTATGTGCTGATCCGTCAGGATAAGAGTAGTGGTGAAATCAAGGTATTCAATAATGATGACGGTTTGTTGGGGGAGGAACTCAACGAAGGGGCATACTTCTATCAGCCGCAGCAGGGCCTCTATGTAGGTACGCCGGATGGGGTGATACTGCTGGACGTTGCCGGCATGGCTAATCGTATTCCAAAGCACGGCGCCATTCTCGAGTCGATTGCGGTTTATTATGACAATAAAACAGAGCTGAGTCTGGTACCTACGCCTGAACAACTGATAGCTCCCGGAGCCAGAATGCTGAGTTTTCAACTGAGCAGTATGGATTATCTGGATGATGCTCCTATCAGCCTAAAGTACCGTTTACGACGTCCCGGTGAAGATGAGCTTAACTATTTACTGTTGGAAAATCAGTCGCAAATTAATCTTTCCGGATTAACTCCCGGCGCTTACCAATTGGAAGTGATCAGTCAAAACAACGGTATCTGGCAGTCGGAGCCCTTCCGTTTTCCCTTTACCGTTGACCAGTTCTGGTGGCAGAGTCAGTGGTTCAAGGGGTTGTTGTTAATCATTATATTGGCAACGATTTTCAGTATCGTGCTGTTGCGTCAGCGTCAGGTGCAACGTTTTATGACCATGAACCTAGCGCTGCGCCAGAGTGATGACAGGTTGAGGCAATCGCTCAGGGGTAGTGAATCGGATCTCTGGGAATGGCGCCGTGATACCGGCCAGTTTCATCTGGATAATCGCGGCGGTGTGCTGGGCAGTGCTGAAGACTTTATTCTTATCGGAATAGATAAGTTGCCGGTGCATCCAGATGACCAGACAGCTGCGCTGGATGAATGGAACAAGATGGTCGAAGGTGACAGCGATAGATTCGAGTCCGAATACCGTTATCGACTCCGAGACGGCAGTTGGGGCTGGCTCAGGGTGCGCGGCAGGCCAGTCAGCCATGACCCGGTTTCCGGCAAGGTCAGCAAGGCTGCCGGGATTTACTCCGACATCACCATCAAGCGGCAACTGGAAGAGGAGGTTGAGCTGCTGGCGCAGGCATTTGAAAACACCTCAGAAGGGGTGTTTATTCTGGATGCCGATGAGGTCATCAAGGTCGCCAACAGGGCGGCAGAGTCGATAGTAGGTCAGGATAGACAAAGTCTGCAGGGACGGCACTTCGGCGAGTTGGTGGTCAGTGAAAACTTCCATAAAGATAAGGTCGCCACTTTACTGCAAGGGATAGATTCCTGGACCGGCGAGCTGGAAATTGTGGGTGTGGCCGGGTCGCGCTGCCCCGTGTGGCTCAATATTTCCCTGATGCAGGATCGCAAGGATAGGGTGCAACACTATGTGGTGGTGTTTTCCGATATCACTGAGCGCAAACGCACCGAGGCGGATCTGCGCCGCCTGGCGAACTATGACGTGCTGACCGGTTTGCCGAACAGATCGCTGTTTGCCAACCGTTTGCAACAGGCAATTGAAGGGGCCAAAGATCAGCAACATAAGCTGGCCTTGCTGTTTTTGGATCTGGACAGGTTCAAGCATGTCAACGACTCCTACGGTCACAGCATGGGAGATGCGCTGCTGATAGAGGCCGCCAATAGGCTGCAGTCAGTGATGGGGCCGGAGCAGGTGTTGTGCAGGTTTGGCGGTGATGAGTTTGTGATCCTGGTACAGGATGCCGAGATAGATAAGCTCAATCGCCTCTGTGAGCGCCTGTTGGCGCAGATAGCTCAGCCGTTTGAACTCTATGGGCGGGAGTTTTTTATTTCTACCAGTATCGGCATCAGTATCTGGCCCGACGATGCCAGGCAACCAGAGATGCTGATCAAGAATGCCGATCAAGCCATGTATCACGCCAAGGAAGAGGGCAGGGGGAATTTCCAATACTATTCCAGTGAGCGTAATGCAGAAGCTTTGTACCATCTACGTTTGGAAGCCGATTTACGCCACGCCATAGAGCAGGGCGAGTTTGAGCTCTATTACCAGGGCCAGTTTGATGTAAAACAGCAGCAAAAGTTTATCGGTATGGAAGCTTTGCTGCGTTGGCATCATCCGAGCGAAGGTTTTGTTCGGCCGGATATTTTCATCAAGGTGGCTGAGTCCTGTGGTTTGATAATTGCTATCGACCGTTGGGTGCTGCGCCAAGCTTGTGAGGATGGTGCCCGTTGGAGCAAGAGTGCGGCGGAGCCGTTCAAGTTGTCGGTAAATGTCAGCGCAGTGCA
Organism: Shewanella sp. ECSMB14102; assembly: GCF_000813075.1. Lineage (NCBI taxonomy): Bacteria > Pseudomonadati > Pseudomonadota > Gammaproteobacteria > Alteromonadales > Shewanellaceae > Shewanella > Shewanella sp. ECSMB14102. Next base: position 133,986 of record NZ_JWGX01000009.1, on the reverse strand, counting down.
TTTCCGTCACCCGGAATTTATCAGTGGTGTGCTCGATATCCTTGAAGAAACCGGAATGCCGGCCCAGTATTTGGCGCTGGAAATCACCGAAGGGGTGTTGATGAAAGAGCTGCAGCTTGCCCGCCAGCATTTGAGACAGCTGAGGGCCCACGGCATAGAAGTGGCCATTGATGACTTTGGCACCGGCTACTCGTCGCTGGCTTATTTGCGCCACTTTGAAGTGAATACCCTGAAAATTGATCGCTCCTTCCTCAAAGATATTGCCGGCAACAGTGCCGATCAGGCGATTGTCAGCAGTATTGTCGAGTTGGCCCGTAACCTCAAACTCAAGGTGGTAGCCGAAGGGGTGGAAACCCGGGAACAGCTGCAACAGGTCACTCACAGAGGCTGTCATATCATTCAGGGTTACTACTTTGCCAAGCCTGTACCTGCTGGTGAACTGGCATCCTGGTTTTACGAAATGTGCGATTTATGATCTTTGTTTATACCCTATTGGAACTTTCTCTTTACTGTAAATTCTTTGTTAGAATATACCGACTCTAATTCTGGAACTCTTGCTAGGTATGAAACCCTCTCTGCGCTTACTGGTTTTGATTGGCACTCTGTTGAGTGTGGCTGCGGTGGCGGCCGAACGTCCTAAGGTAGGCCTGGTGCTCAGTGGCGGCGGTGCCAAGGGAGCTGCGCATGTTGGGGTACTCAAGATGCTCGAGGCCAACAATATTCCTGTCGATTATGTTGCCGGTACCAGCATAGGCGCCTATGTCGGCGGCCTCTATGCGCTTGGCTACAGCGCCACAGAAATTGAAACCATTATGATGAATGAGGACTGGTCCAAGGGGTACTCGGACACCATCCCGCGCCAGGCCATGAGTTACCGCGATAAGCAACAAAGAGATAAGTACAATATTCCGCTTAACCTTGGTATCCGAGATGGTGAAGTACAGTCGCCCAGTGGCGTACTTCTTGGGCAAACCATGTCGCAACTATATCGTAACACCACAGATCTGGTGCGTGAATTCAACAGTTTCAATGAACTCTCCATTCCTTATCGGGCGGTGGCGACAGATTTGGAAACCAGTCTGCCGGTAGTGATCAGCAGTGGCAGCCTGGTGCAGGCGATGCAGGCCTCAGCCACAGTGCCGGGAGCGCTGCAACCAGCTGAAATCGATGGTAAGTTGCTGGTGGATGGTGGTATTGCCAACAATATGCCGGTGGATGTGGTCAAGGCCATGGGCGCCGATGTCATTATCGCCGTCGATATAGGTTCGCCTTTGGTGAAAAGGGAGAAGCTTAACGGCACCTTAGCGGTATTGGATCAGTTGTCTACCATGCTGACCAACGCCAGCACAGAGCGGCAAAAGGCCTTGTTGACCAAGGACGATATCCTGATCCGCCCGGCTATCGACAACCTCAGCACCACAGATTTCGCCGATATGCCCAAGGCGCTGGAAGCCGGGGTGACAGCTGCCGTACGGTACACCGACAGATTGAGCCAGTTGGCCGTGTCTCCTGAGGAATACCGCGCTTATGTCCGGCAAAAACGCGACGCCAGTCGTGATTGGTTGGATAACTTGGATCGCCCGGTTACCCGGATAGTTTTCGATAACAGGTCCAAGGTCAGCGACTCACTGCTGGGTGATACTCTGGGTATCGAATTGGGTGACAGAGTTACCAAACAGCAACTGGACGAGAGTATTGCGCGGTTATACTCACTGAATAAGTTTGAACGTGTCAGTGCCGAGTTTCAGGATACTGATGAGGGCCGAGTGTTAACCGTAACCACCAAGGCCAAGTCCTGGGGACCCAACTATTTCCAATTTGGCTTGAATTGGGAGGACGATTTCTCACTGGACTCGGCGGTGGCCCTGGATGGCGCCGTGATTATGACTGACTTGACCGAAAACGGTGGTGAATGGCGCAATGAAGTGAAGATGGGCTTCGAGAAGCTGCTCGGTACCGAATTTTACCAGCCTCTGGACAGAGATCAGCAGTTCTATGCCCGCGCCCGATATCAGTATGAGATCAAAGGTTGGGATGTGTTTGATGCCAACAAGCTTTACTTCGAGCTGGATCGCAAGAGTCACAGAATTGACCTGGGTTTGGGGTACAACTATGTCAAGCAGGGCCGGATTGAGCTGGGGCTGACAGGTGAGTCGGGAGTGGTCTCCAACGAGGCGTTCTTCGATGATCTCAAGTTCAACACCTATGGCGCCTATTTGAAGTTCGGCTACGATACCCTGGACAGCATAAGTTTCCCCACCTCGGGTAACCGCATCACTCTGAATATCTACCTGCGTAATGAGGAGTATGAAGATGGGGTATTCAAGACGGATGCTGAACGCTCGCTGCAGATAGAGGCCGACTGGAAAGGGGTTGTCAGTGTTGGCAGCCACTCTTTTGTGGGTAAGGCATCCTATGCAAACGTGGATAAAGACGGCAATTTTACTCTTTATGTATCGGACCTCGGCGGTTTCCTTAATCTCTCCGGCTACCACAAGAACTCTATCGCCGGCGCCCAGAAGGTGTTCGGTGCCTTCATCTATCAGTACGATCTCGGTCGTGATGCGCTGGGGATGAAGGACTTTCCGCTTTACCTGGGAGCCAGTTTGGAGGCGGGGAATGTCTGGAGCCTGGATGAGCATGTGATGTTCAACGATCTCATCTATTCCAGCAGCTTGTATCTGGGGACTGAGACCCAACTGGGCCCTGCGGCGCTCGGCTTTGGTTTCAGTGATAACGGTGAGAAGGCGGTTTACCTGTTTCTCGGCAAAAACTTCTAAGGCTTATTGTTGACCTGGTCTGTGGTGTTCATAGTTATTTACAAAAATCCACTACAGACTGGTCACAGGGAGTGCTAAGGTTTAAAGCCGGTATCTTTGTAACAATATAACTATCTGAACAATCACAAATTCGGGGAAGAAAATGAGCAAAATAAGCACCCTGGCATTGGGCATCGCCCTCAGCCTTGGTCTGGCTTCCTGTGCCAGCCAGCAAGCGCCGCAGTCGCAAGCAGAAGTCAAGAAAGTCTCTGGCATTGAGCTGGAGAACTTTGACCATCAAGTTCGTCATCAGGACGATTTCTACTACAGCGTCAACGGTAAGTGGTTGGCCACTACGCCAATTCCAGCCGACAAATCCAACTATGGTGCTTTCTCTGTTCTTTACGAAGAAAGCCAGGCGGCCCTGAAGCAGATTATCGAAGAAGCCGCCGCCAAGCCCAATAAGGCCGAAGGTTCAGTGGAGCAGAAGATAGGCGATTTCTATGCCGCCTATATGGATACCACTCTGACTGATCAACTGGGGATTGCGCCGCTCAAGGGACAACTGGCCGATATCGCCAAAACCGCCAGTCACGCCGATGTTGCCGCGCTGATGGGCAAACTGTTGACCGATGGCTCCGGCATCCCCTTTGGTTTTTACGTCAACAACGATGCCAAGAATTCCAGCCAGTACGGGGTTTACCTGTACCAGAGCGGCCTGACACTGCCAGATCGTGATTACTACCTCAAGGACGATCCCAAGTTTGTCGCCAACCGCGAAGCGATGCGTGAGTATGTCCGCAATCTGATGAGCGCCGCCGGTTACCCGCACGCCGATGCCGCCGCAGCCAATGTCGCCAACATTGAACTCTTTATCGCCCAGAGCCAGTGGAGCCGGGTCGAGTCCCGTGATGCCAACAAGGCCTACAACAAGATGAGCCTGAAAGAGCTGCAGCAGTTGATGGGCGGCTTTGACTTTGACGGTTTCGCCAAGGCGGCCGGTCTCAGCGGCAAGACTCAGGACGTGATAGTGCGTCAACCTTCCTACTTTGAGAAGCTGGGCGCCGAGTTTGGTAAGTTCCCTGTATCAGCCTGGCAAGACTACCTGGCATTCCATCTGGTGGACTCCTACGCTGGCTTGCTGAGCCAGCAGTTTGTCGATCTGCACTTTGATTTCCACAGCAAAACCTTGATGGGCATTCAGGAGCAAAAACCACGCTGGAAGCGAGCTGTCGATGGCGCCGACCAAGTGATTGGTGAGCTGGTGGGTAAAGAATATGTTGCCCGTCACTTCCAACCTGAGGCCAAGGCGCGGATGGAGTCGATGATCAAGAACTTGATCAAGGGTTTTGAAGTCAGCATCGATGAGCTGGAGTGGATGACACCCGAGACCAAGAAAGCGGCTCAGGAAAAACTGTCCAAGTTTACCTACAAGATAGGTTATCCGGACAAGTGGAAGGACTACAGCAATCTGGAGATCAAGGCCGACGATCTGGTGGGTAACTACCAGCGTTATGCCCGCTTCGAATATCAGGACATGCTGGCTAAGCTGGGCAAGCCAATCGATCGCACTGAGTGGCACATGACACCGCAAACGGTGAACGCCTACTACAACTCAGTGATGAACGAAATCGTGTTCCCGGCCGCCATTCTGCAGCCGCCTTTCTTCAACATGGAAGCCGATGACGCGGTGAACTATGGTGGCATAGGCGCGGTGATTGGCCACGAGATCAGCCATGGTTTTGATGATCAGGGCGCCAAGTATGATGGCGACGGTAACCTGCGCAACTGGTGGACAGACAAAGACCGCGAAGAGTTCCAGAAGCGCGGCGCACAGCTGTCTGCCCAGTACAGCCAGTTTGAAGCTCTGCCTGGCAAGTTCGTCAACGGTGACCTGACTCTGGGTGAGAACATAGGCGATCTGGGGGGCTTGACCGTTGCCCTGCGCTCTTATCACCTGAGCCTCGACGGTAAAGAAGCGCCGGTAATGGATGGCCTGACCGGCGATCAGCGTTTCTTCGTCGGTTGGTCACAGGTGTGGCGCCGCAACTACCGTGACGAGGAGCTGGGACGTCGTCTGCTGACTGACCCGCATTCACCCAGCCACTACCGCGCCATGGGCACTCCCCGCAACGTGGAAGGTTTCTACAAGGCCTTTGACCTCAAGCCGACTGACAAGATGTATCTGTCGGAAGAGGACAGAGTGAAGATCTGGTAACACGGATTATCCAGAAAACAGAGCCAGGCAGATGCCTGGCTCTGTTGTATCTGGCGGTTTACAAGGTATCAAGCAGTGTCGGCAGGGCTTCCAGGCTATCACGCTGATAATGGGCCGCGGCCCAGCGAGGATCCTGGCGCTGCTCGGCTGCCGGGACTATCAAGGTCTGCATATTGGCGGCGCGAGCGGCTATCAGGCCGTTGAAAGAGTCTTCCACCGCCAGGCAGCGGCTTGGTGGCAGTGCCAGTTTGGCGGCGCAGGAGAGATACACCTCTGGGTGGGGTTTACCGAGCGGAAAATCCTGAGCCGATTGTATTGCATCGAAGGCTTCTGTGATGGCGAGTTTGTCAAGCACGGCATCGATAATATCCCAGGAGGAAGAGGTGGCCAGGCCCACTTTCAGGCCTCGACTGCGACAGGCGCTTAGGGCATCGACAACACCGCGCATGGGCTTGCCATCGCGGCGGATATAGGCGATGACTGCAGCTATGATTTGATCGGCGATATATTGAGGTTCTACTTTGACCTCGGGAAAGCGCTGTAACCAGAAGTCCACCACCTGATCGATTCGCAGGCCTGTGGTTTGCTGTATGGCTTCACGGCTGACCGCCATCCCCAACTGCTGAAAAACCTGATACTCGGCTTGCTGCCAGACGGGCTCTGAGTCAATTAATATCCCATCCATATCAAAAATAACGGCCTGTATTGCGGGTGCTTGCATGGAAAAGTCTCAAAAACGGCGCGGATTTGGACGCAGGATAACGAAAAGCGGCCCCGGGATGCAAAATTATCCCGGCAGGGGAGATTAGGAGATGCTTGGCTGAAGGCGTTTGAATTCAATTCGATTACTACAATCTAATTATTTGTATTTAAATGAAAAAATCATTTTTTCAAACTATTGTCTAATTTCCTTTGTTTAATGAGGGGCTTAGTGTGTTGCCGACCTTGGGATTTTGCCACGATTTCTCAGTTGCCTTAGTGTGATCTCATTCATACTTTTGCAAAGCTGTAGTATACTGCAGGCCGGAATTTACGGGTCGATCCTGTGGGGCTGTCAGCTTCATTCATGAAGACGTGCAGTCGTAAGAGCGCCTAACAAAGAGGAATGTTGCCGTGCTAGAAGCATATCGTAAACACGTCGAAGAGCGTGCTGCTGAGGGCGTAGTCCCTAAGCCATTGGATGCACATCAAGTGGCTGAGCTTGTTGAATTAGTGAAAAACCCACCTGCAGGCGAAGAAGAATTTATTCTTAACCTGCTCGAAAATCGTATTCCCCCAGGTGTTGACGAAGCCGCCTATGTTAAGGCCGGTTTCCTGGATGCCGTTGCCAAGGGTGAGGTGAAATCGCCAATCCTGAGCGCCGAGCGTGCGCTGGAACTCTTGGGTACCATGCAGGGCGGTTACAACATCGAACCCCTGATCCGCCAATTGGACAACGAGCAGATGGCCCCGCTGGCGGTCAAGGCTCTGTCCCACACCCTGCTGATGTTTGATGCCTTCCACGATGTGGTTGAGAAGATGAAGGCGGGTAACGCCTATGCCAAGCAAGTGGTTGAGTCCTGGGCCAATGCCGAGTGGTTCCTCAGCCGTCCCAAGCTGGCCGAGAAAATCTCTCTGACCGTATTCAAGGTTACAGGCGAAACCAACACCGACGACTTGTCTCCGGCTCCTGATGCCTGGTCACGTCCCGATATCCCACTGCACGCCTTGGCGATGCTGAAAAACGCCCGCGACGGTATTGAGCCGGATCAGCCAGGCGTAGTAGGCCCAATCAAGAAGATTGAAGAACTCAAGACCAAGGGCTTCCCACTGGTTTATGTGGGCGACGTGGTTGGTACAGGTTCTTCCCGTAAGTCGGCGACCAACTCTGTGCTGTGGTTCATGGGTGATGATATTCCATTCGTGCCCAACAAGCGTGCCGGTGGCTTCTGCCTCGGTGGCAAGATAGCCCCTATCTTCTTCAACACCATGGAAGATGCCGGTGCTCTGCCGATTGAGTTGGATGTGGGCAACATGGAGATGGGCGATGTTATCGACATCTATCCTTATGCCGGCAAAGTGACCCGTCACGATAGCGACGAAGTGATCTCTGAATTCAAACTCAAGACTGATGTGCTGCTGGACGAAGTGCGTGCCGGTGGCCGTATTCCATTGATCATCGGCCGCGGTCTGACCGACAAGGCCCGTGAAGCTCTGGGTCTGGAAGCCTCTGATGTCTTCGTGCGTCCAGGTGACGTTGCTGATACCGGCAAGGGTTACACCCTGGCGCAGAAGATGGTAGGTAAGGCCTGTGGCGTAGAAGGTATCCGTCCCGGCCAATACTGTGAGCCCAAGATGACTTCTGTCGGTTCTCAGGACACTACCGGCCCTATGACACGTGACGAGCTGAAAGACTTGGCCTGTCTCGGTTTCAGCGCAGATTTGACCATGCAGTCTTTCTGTCACACTGCCGCTTATCCCAAGCCTGTTGACGTGAATACGCACCACACTCTGCCTGACTTTATCATGAACCGCGGCGGTGTTTCCCTGCGTCCAGGTGACGGTGTTATTCACTCCTGGCTGAACCGCATGCTGCTGCCTGATACCGTAGGTACAGGTGGTGACTCGCACACCCGTTTCCCTATCGGTATCTCTTTCCCAGCCGGTTCCGGCCTGGTGGCTTTTGCCGCCGCGACCGGTGTTATGCCACTGGATATGCCTGAGTCTGTGCTGGTGCGCTTCAAGGGTAAGATGCAGCCTGGTATCACTCTGCGTGATCTGGTGCATGCGATTCCGCACAAGGCCATCGAAATGGGTCTGCTGACCGTTGAGAAGAAGGGCAAGAAGAATATCTTCTCCGGCCGTATTCTCGAAATCGAAGGTCTGGAGCACCTCAAGGTTGAGCAGGCATTCGAACTGTCTGATGCCTCTGCCGAGCGCTCTGCCGCCGGTTGTACCATCAAGCTGGATAAAGATCCTATCATCGAGTACCTGAACTCCAACATAGTCATGCTCAAGTGGATGATTGCCGAAGGCTACGGCGACCGCCGTACCATAGAGCGTCGTATCAAGGGCATGGAAGAGTGGTTGGCTAACCCTGAACTGATGGAAGCCGACAAGGATGCAGAGTATTCAGCGGTTATTGAGATCGATCTGAATGAGATCAAAGAGCCTATTCTGTGTGCACCGAACGATCCCGATGATGCCGTGTTGCTGTCTCAGGTCGCCAACACCCAGATTGATGAAGTGTTTGTCGGTTCCTGTATGACCAACATAGGCCACTTCCGCGCCACGGGTAAGATGCTGGACAAGTTCGCCAAGACGCTGCCGACTCGTCTGTGGATTGCTCCGCCAACCAAGATGGATAAGGACCAGCTGACCGAAGAAGGTTACTACGGTATCTTCGGCCGCGTCGGTGCTCGTATTGAGATCCCGGGTTGTTCTCTGTGTATGGGTAACCAGGCGCGGGTTGCCGATGGTGCGACTGTGGTGTCGACTTCTACCCGTAACTTCCCGAACCGCCTGGGTACGGGTGCCAATGTGTACCTGGCCTCTGCCGAGCTGGCTGCCGTTGCAGCGCTGTTGGGACGTTTGCCAAGCCCTGAAGAGTATCAGGAATATGCCAAGGAATTGGACGCAACAGCGGCCGATACCTACAGATACCTGAACTTCGACCAGCTGGAGGCCTACACCAAGAAAGCCGGTGAAGTGATCTTCCAGTCAGCGGTTTAAGTTATTGCATAAATTATCGCAATAACCTAAGTCAGCTCATGGCACTCAATGCCAATAGCTATAGAGGCTTAGCGGTTCCCGGGAGCTGACGTAAAACCCCACTAACTTTGTTAGTGGGGTTTTTTCTATGTTAGCTGAAGCGTTTGGGTGGATGCGAATAGCTCCTCGTGAAACTCTCACTGGAAGAGGGTCAAACTTACAAAGCGGTTTGCTACATGTGATCACGCCTTGATTCACATCATGAAGAAGTGGACTAAGCCAATATGGGATAGGGAGTAGGTGATGGGGCAACTCACTGTTCGGTGACAGAGTATCACAGTGATAAACTGGCACCTAAACAGAAGAATATATCGCCGCGCTGACTATATGAGTATTAATGCTGATACATAACATCAAACTCAAGAGCGGCGATTTTATACAGTGCGAATTACGGGATTAGTTTTCCAGTTCGCCGCGTAAATACTTGAACAACTCGGCAGAGGACTTGGACTGAGGCCCCTTGGCCAGCTCCTTATTGGCCTGGCGCACCAGTTGCCTGAGTTTTTGCCTGTCCAGTTGCGGGTGTTCTTCCAGCAGGGACTGCACTTCGGCATCACCACCATTGAGCAAACGGTCACGCAACTTCTCGAATACCTGAGCCTTGGCGGCCGCTTCGTTGTTCTTGTTCAGCACCCGCTCAAGTGAGGTTTGAATCGCCTCAAGATCTTCGTTGCGCATCAGCTTGCCGATAAACTGCAACTGACGACGGAAGGCCTCGGTATTGGGCTTGATGTTCTTGGTTTGCATGATGGCATCAAACAGGGACTCTCCCAGCTCAATTTTGGCCAACTGACTCTTGCTCAGCGCTGCCAGCTGTTTGCCCAGATCCTGAGCCTCTTCACTGTCGCGTTTGAGCGAGGTCTTGCTGATATAGTCCTCGTCCTCATCATAAGGCTGTTTAAAATGCTCTGAATCGCCAACTATTTTCATAAAGTCTTTCCTCTGATACTGGCGCTGATTGTAGCATTCCCCTTGGCGCTTCGTCTTCTACGGCAGCAAAATTGATCTGTCGTGGTTATGTGAATAAAGCCGGCTTTTGTTATGCTAGGGGCAGTTTAGCCAATTCAAGAGTAAACCTGTGTCTGCAAATTTTATTGATAGTGAACTGAGTGCGTTGAAAGACGCGGTGGCAATGGCGCTGGAGTATGCCAATAGCCTGGGCACCAGTGCTGCCGAGGTGGCCATCAGCAAGCAACAGGGCCTGAGTGTTTCCACTCGCCTCAAGGAGGTGGAAACGGTCGAATTCAACAAGGATGGCGCGCTGGGGATCACCCTGTATCGCGATGGACATAAGGGCAGCTCTTCTACCTCGGATCTGTCGCCGGAGGCGATTCGCCAAGCGGTTAAGGCCGCCGATGGTATCGCCCGCTATACCAGTGAAGACCCTGCCAGCGGTTTGGCCGATCCTGAGTTGATGGCGAAAGATTTTCCCGATCTGGATCTCTATCATCCCCGTCACACCAGCCCGGAAGAGTTGGCCGAGTTGGCCATTCGCGCCGAAACCGCAGCGCTGGACAGAGACCCGAGGATCAAGAATTCCGATGGTGCCAGTGCCAACGCCCACAACAGCGTCAAGGTCTATGGCAACAGCCATGGTTTCCTGCAGGGTTACTGCAGCTCGCGCTACAGCCTCAGCTGTGTGGTGATTGGCGCCGAAGACAACGGCGATATGCAGCGCGACTATGACTATGGTATCAACCGCTGCTTCGACGCCTTGTTGAGCCCGGAGCAGGTGGGGGGTAAGGCTGCCGATAAGACGGTTGCCCGTCTCGGTGCCCGCAAACTGGCAACCGGCAAACTGCCCGTGCTGTTTGCGCCGGAAGTGGCCACAGGTCTGGTGGGACATCTGGTCAGCGCCATCAGTGGCTCAAGCCTGTATCGCAAGTCCAGCTTCCTGCAGGATGCTATCCACACCCGGATTTTCCCCGAATGGTTCAGCATTGCCGAGCAGCCGCATCTCAAAGGCGCTCTGGCCAGTGCCAACTATGACAGCGAAGGGGTTGCGACCCGTGAGCGTGACATAGTCCGTGACGGCATACTGGAGAGTTATCTGCTGACCAGTTACTCGGCGCGCAAGCTGGGACTGGTCAATACCGGCCATGCCGGCGGCATCTATAACTGGACGCTGGCCGATACCGGCCACAGTTTTGATGAATTGGTGCGTTCCATGAGCCGCGGGCTCATAGTCACTGAGGTGATGGGTCAGGGCGTGAATATGGTTACCGGCGACTATTCCCGTGGTGCCGCCGGCTTCTATGTCGAGAATGGCGAAATCCAGTTCCCGGTCGAGGAGATCACCATAGCCGGTAACCTGAAGCAGATGTATCGCTCCATGCAGGCGGTTTCCAGCGATAGGGATCTGCGCTCCAGCATCCGTACCGGGGCAATATTGCTCGATGAGATGAAGATAGCCGGTAACTGAGCCGGGAAACGGCTAAAAACGCTTGTAAAAGCCCGCTGTCAATGCGGGCTTTTTGGCATGTTCATTTTTATCAAAACGTTATGGGCTTATTGGGCATCATGCAGGGTGATATGCTTCCTCACCCGAGTCACTATCCTCAAAGCCGGGTGGCAGATATTGGCTGAGCTCTTTTAAGTTATTGCAGATACTGTGGGCTCTGTGTTCATCCCCTTGATGCAAGATAGTGAACAGATGTTGCAGTGCCATGGCATTGAGATAGTCCCGGTGAATCGGCGGGAAGATTTCGGCATCAATTTTGGCCCGCTGCAGGCGCTTGTTTATCGCTTGTTGACTACTGTTCAGCACCAGTTCCAGCGCGGTTTTCAAGTGCTGTTCCTCTTCGGCCATCAAGTTCATGGCCAAGTCCAACTGTGCCTGTGGCGTTAACGGCTTACGGGAAAACATCTGATTAACTCTTCGCGGCCCAAAAGGCCAGTGTACTCCTGGCATACTGGACTCAGGCTGAACCAGCGTAACTATGAGCCCTTGTTTCAGCTTAAGGAAACCAAGGCGCCGCAGCAGGCTGTGATATTTGCTGCATATAGTCTTGATAACGCCGCTTGGTTTCACCGCTGTTGGCCATTTCAGACAAGGCTTGCTGCAGCGCGTAGGCTATGCTGCCTGACTTTAGTTCCCAAGGGCTGTTGCCAATGGATATCGGTTTGGCGGCAACATAATTGGGATTTACTTCGGCGCTGAAGTAACGGCTATTGCGTGAGAACCCCAGGTGTCCTTGCCGCCTGTTATCGCAACAGTTGGGATGTAGTTTTAGCCCGTGCTGAGGATGATTTTGCAGCCAGTATCTCAGGGTAGATTCATCGTAGATATAGAAATCCCCCTGATGCTGTTTGAGAAAGGTTATCGCCGAATCTGTGCCCATATCCGGTGGTTTGCGCACTATTAATTTGTTCGGTAAACCACCCAGTTGATAGCTACCGGGGGAGATCAGCAGCACCAATTGTTTATCCACCAATTGCTGCAGTGAGGTGATGTCACTCAAGTCGTCGCGGCTGACGCCGATATAGCGTTCAGATAGGCCGTTGACGATGAAATGGGCGTAGTTGTGGCGCTCTTTGGAGAAGGCCAAGCCGGGATAAAAGTCGATACTGCCCTTGGCTATTTCCCGTAGGATACGCTTTTTCGGCGCTCGCACTACCTTGAGACTACAACCTATTCTGGCTGCTGCCTCTTGATAGAGGCTGAGATAGAGGCCGCTGTTATCCGGGGCCTGAGCAATAAAGGGTGGCCGGGCATTGGTGCGATACCCCATGGTTAACTCACAATTTTCTGCGGCAAATACTTGTGTCGCACAAGCGAGCGTCAGCAGTGTCAAACAGAACTTTATGATCACAGAATAACTCCTTCGGGTGGGGCTGACGCAGGCTGAATGATGAGGCGGGTTGATAGCATAGGTAAAATACTCGTGATATTTTCCTGGAGTCGATACTTGGTTGTTTTAATAAAAGAGGATAATATTTGCGCGATTTTTGTCCGGTATGGCCGGGCAAGTCTCATCCAATTGAAATAAGGAGCCGATATGGCCAAACATATTAAGCAGACTGCACAGCTGGAGCATGAATCCGGTCGTGGACAGATCAAAGATAACGCCCTCAAGGCGGTGGTGACCAGTTCACTGTTTCGCTGTCGCAGCGAGAAGCCGAAGAAGGGCAAAGGATCATACAGTCGTAAAGGACGCAATCAAAAGGGGCAACAGGGTGTTGCCCCTTTTGATTTTATGACTCTAATCTTTTCACCCTGCTGACACCTCAATAAAGATTTCTCCAAGGTGTTGGGAGAGTTTATTCCGGCATCTGCACCAGTTCGGCCCACAGATCGTGCTCATCAGAATGAGTGATCAGTGCGCGCACCATGTCCCCTGGGCTTAGTTCCACTTCACCGTTTAAGAATACCATGCCGTCGATTTCAGGCGCATCGGCATAGCAGCGGCCAATGGCGCCTTCCTCGTCCACATCATCGATAAGGACATCCAGCTCACGGCCTACCAGGCGCGCCAGCCGCTCGGCACTGATCTCGGCCTGCACCTGCATGAAACGCTCATAGCGGTCCTGCTTGACCTCTTCACTGATAAGCTCGGCCAAGGTATTGGCCACGGCGCCATCGACTTCCGAGTACTTGAAGCAGCCCACTCGGTCCAGCCTTGCTTCACGCAGGAAGTCCAGCAGGATTTCGAAGTCTTCTTCGGTTTCACCGGGGAAGCCGACGATAAAGGTTGAGCGGATCACCAGATCCGGGCAGATCTCACGCCATTTCTTGATGGCGTCCAACTGGCGGTCGACCCGGCCGGGGCGCTTCATCATCTTGAGCACGCGAGGGCTGGCGTGCTGCAGTGGCAGATCCAGATAGGGCAGGATCAGTCCTTCGGCCATCAGCGGGATCAGCTCATCGACCCAAGGGTAAGGGTAGACATAGTGCAGGCGCACCCACACACCCATCTTGCCCAGGTGGCGGGCCAGGGTAGTGATATCCTGCTTCACCGGCATGCCGTTCCAGAAATCGGTGCGGCCGCCCTTGTCTTTGCCGTAGGCCGAGGTGTCCTGGCTGACGACCAGAATTTCCTGAACGCCACTTTCCACCAGGCGTTTGGCTTCATCCAGCACGCTGCCGACACTGCGGCTGTCCAGATCGCCCCTCAACGCCGGAATGATGCAGAAGGTACAGCGGTTGTCGCAGCCTTCGGAAATCTTCAGGTAGGCATAATGCTTGGGGGTCAGCTTAACGCCGGCTTGCGGGATCAGCGAGGTGAAGGGGTTGTGCTCCGGCTTGGGCACATATTTGTGCACATGGTTCAGCACGGCTTCATAGCTGTGGGGGCCGGTGATCTCCAGTACATCCGGATGCACTTCGCGGATCTGGTTTTCCTTGGCGCCCAGGCAGCCGGTGACTATCACCTTGCCGTTTTCTTCCAGCGCTTCACGCACGGCATCCAGCGACTCTTCCACCGCGGCATCGATAAAGCCACAGGTGTTGACTATTACCAGGTCGGCATTGTCATAGCTGTTGGTAACCTCATAGCCGTCGATGCGCAGTTGGGTGAGGATCCGCTCGGAATCCACCAGGTTTTTGGGGCAGCCCAGGCTGACAAAGCCGATGCGATTGCCGCTGGTTTGGGCCTCGGCAGGGCTGTTTTCCTGTGCCAGAGTCTTGGCCGGAGTGTCCAGAGTCGTGGTCTGCTTGGGATCAAAAATGTCGACTGATTTCTTCAAGAGCTGTTTTCCGCAATGCTAAAGCTGATGGAGCACGCTTGGGTGCCGGTAAAATTGGCGGCGATTATACCTCAGCCATAGAAAAGGTACAGTTGGGCTGGCTAATTTATGTTCTATGTTGCCATCTCGGTTGCCGCTTCAAAACGTCGTTGAAAAATTTTTTGATTTTTTTAACCCTTTTGTCAGCCGGCTGCGTTTCTATGGTCAACGAAAGCGAACTTTTTGGAGAACCAAGATGAAAAAATCTCTGCTGAATCTGGCGCTGATAGGCGCATTGTTACCCGCTACTCTAATGAGCCACTCAGTACTGGCTCAGGATAGACCTCTACTGGAAACCACAGGCGTCAGCCAGATACAGGTTGAGCCCGATATGGCCGAAATCCATGTTGAAGTGTCATTAAGCGAATCTGATGCCAAGGCGGCCAAGGCCGCATCCGACAAGGCTGTGGCCGCTTTTATCGAGCGCCTGCTCAAGGCCGGGGTCGCCAAGGAGTCGATTGCCGCCGCCAATCTGAATCTGCAACCTGAGTATGTTTACCTCAAGGACAAGGCGCCCGAGCTCAAGGGCTATCGCGCCAGTCGCAGTGTGACAGTGTTGGTGAAACAGTTGGATCAGCTCAATCCCATACTGGACTCGGCGTTAATAGGCGGGATCAACAAGGTGAACCAGATCAACCTTAAGTCCAGTAAAGAAGCCGAGATGCGCAAGCAGGCGCGGCAGGCGGCCATTGAAGATGCCAAGCAAAAGGCCAGTGAACTGGCGGCCGGATTCGGCGAGAAACTCGATGGCGTCTGGTCGATTCGTTATTTCGACCAAGGCCCGGTGCGTCCTGTGATGTACAAGGCCGCCATGATGGCCGAAGGCGCTATCAACCAGAGCTATGAGTATGGCCAGGTAACCTTCTCCGACAGGGTCGAGGTCAGCTACAAGCTGCGTGACTGAGGTAAGCATTCGGGTGAGAGCCGTTGGCTCGCTGATGGAGCGAAGCAGTTTTTAACCGTGGCTCGTGAACAAGCGGTGCCGGTATTGCTAGGCCGTGACATGAGTCACTTCCCCTGGGCTTAATGCCCGCCTAGCGGGATATTTACCGCCAGAGGCGCAATCCGGCTTGCTATTGGGGCTGTGATAGTTAGAATGCCAGTCGAATACCTTTGAGTAGAGGCGCGCTGCCTAAAAGTAACCGGGAAGAGGGTGATGCCTTTGAGGCCCGGGGAAAGGAGTCGGCGCCGAAGTAGCCAGGCCATCAAACCTAGCTGCTGGTTCTGTATCTAACAGGTGCAGGACTGCCATAGTCATCCACTATGGAGCGCTACCTGAAGGAGCTGAGAAGTTTCTGCCCTCCTTGGTCTGAGTTTCTTCGATCCTATCGGTAGATCTCCACCTTTCTTGGTGTAAAGAGATCATGAATATCATGCATTTTGCGGACTCTCCCTGGTCCATAGTTCCTCCTCTGCTGGCGGTTGCGCTGGCGATCATCACCCGTAGAGTACTGCTCTCCCTTGGGGTAGGCATAGTCGCCGGCAGCCTGATGTTGCAGCAGTTTTCACCGCTGCAATCGCTGCGCTACCTGTTTGACAGTGTGCTGAAAATCTTCTGGGTCGATGGTGCTCCCAACAGCGATAACCTGAATATGTTGCTGTTTATGCTGCTGCTGGGTGGGCTTATCAGCTTGATGACCGCCTCGGGTGCGACCCGGGCCTTCGCCGAATGGGCCGCCAGGCGCTGCCAGAGCCGCAAGGGCGCCAAGTCGCTCACCGGCTTGATGGTGTTTGCCTTTTTTATTGACGACTTTTTCCACAGCCTGTCGGTGGGGCCCATTTGCCGCCCTGTGACCGATAGATTCCAGATCTCCCGCGCCAAGTTGGCCTATCTGCTGGACTCGACTGCGGCGCCCGTATGCGTATTGATGCCCATTTCTTCCTGGGGAGCCTATATCATCGCCCTGGTGGGCGGCATACTCGTGGCCCATGGGGTGACAGAGCAGAGCCCGATCGCCGCTTTTGTGCAGATGATCCCCATGAACCTCTATGCGGTATTTACCCTGATCATGGTGGTGGTGGTGATCGCTTTCCAACTGGATATTGGGCCGATGCGACAGCATGAGCAGCGGGCGCTCGAAGGTAAGCTCTGGGATGAATCCAAGGGCAGGCCCATAGGGCTGGATATGGAAGCCCCGGCCGACAGCCGCGGCGGCATGCTGGATATGGTGTTGCCGATAGTGACACTGACGGCGGCGAGTATCTATTTCATGCTGGACTCCGGGGCTCAGGTATTGGCCGCCAATGGTCAGGCCTTCAGTGTGCTGGGCGCCTTTGAACATACCAATGTGGGCTCATCTTTGGTTTATGGCGCCCTTTGCAGCCTGGCGGTGTCCGGCTTGTTGGCCCTGCGTCTCGGCCTTGGGATATCCACTTGGCTGCGCGCCGCCCCCAGAGGCGTCATGGCCATGTTGCCGGCTATCAATATACTGCTGTTTGCCTGGACCATAGGCGCCGTGGTGCGTGACATGGAAACCGGCAAATATCTCGCTAGCCTGGCTAACGGCAACCTGCCCGCAGGGCTGCTGCCTGTGGTGGTGTTTGTGCTTTCCTGCGCCATGGCCTTTGCCACAGGCACCAGTTGGGGCACTTTCGGTATCATGTTGCCGCTCGCCGGTGATATGGCTGCCGCCAGCGATATTCAACTCCTGCTGCCCATGTTGTCGGCTGTGCTGGCCGGCGCTGTGTTTGGCGATCACAGTTCGCCCATCTCCAGTACCAGTATTCTGTCGGCCACCGGTGCCGGCTGTCACCATATAGACCACGTACTGACCCAGTTGCCTTATGCCCTGACAGTCGCCTTCGGGGCAGCGCTCGGTTATCTGGCCATGGGGCTGCTGCATTCCACCCTGGCCGGTTTCCTGGTGAGTGCCGCTTGGTTTGCACTCTTCTGCCTCTACCACGCCAGGCGTTTCCAGGCGGCTCCGGAGGCCGCCATCGGCTGAGGCTGAGATGGGATACCAAAACGCCCCAGGAGTTTTTCCGGGGCTTTTTACTCTTGCCAAAGGCTTGCGCGAAGATAAGGAGTCTCAGTGATCCAGATAGAGATAGTTCTGCCAGCTTTTCATCCTTATCAATACCTTACGCATGATTGATACATGCTCAAAGCTGTCGGAATAGATGGCGATCTCCACATTGGTACCCAGTGGCAAATGATACTGACTCAGGTCATCCAGCGGCTTGAGTTTCACCAGAGGTCGGCCGTTGAGGCGAATTTGTGACGAGCCATAGAGCTGCCCCTGCGCCTGCACCTGAGATTCACCTATGGCCGGCAGCACTTCGACCACTTCGGCTTGAAACACTTTGCCCGGCAGAGCGCGGAAGATCAGCTCGGCCTTGAAACCGGGTTTCAGCCGCAGCAGCGAGTTTTGCCTAAAGGCGCCGACAAAGAAGCGCTCCTCCTGATGGACAAAGGTCATCACAGGCCTGAAGGGCATGGGCACCACCATCATTCCCGGTCTCAGGGTCAACTGGGTTACATAACCGTCTGAGGGGGCATGCATGCTGGTTTCCTCCAGATTGAATCTGGCTTTTTCCAACATGGCGGCAATTTCGGCCACTTGGGTGTTTTGCCCCTGATACTCGGCTTCCAGTGCCAGCTTGGCGCGCCGGGCTTCGGCCTCGGCCGCCTCTACTGAGGCCTGGGCGCCGAGATAGTACTGACGACGGTTGTCGACATCGGCACGGGTGAAGGCGCCTTTTTCAAAACCGTTGCGGTAGCGCTCATATTCCAGTTGGGTTCTGTCCCGTTCGGCCTCGGCCTTGATGCGACTGGCCTCGGCGGCCTTATAGGCGGCGTCCAGCCCCAATACCGCCTGTTTAGCCTGCTCCAGGCTGGCCTCCAGCCGGGTGACTTCTGTCTGATAAGGAGTCGGATCGACCCGGAACAGTAACTCGCCCTCTTTCAGCAGTTTATTGGGGGTGACGGGCACTTCTATGACCTTGCCGCGCACCGAGGGGATCAGCGGGGTGGTGACATACATCTGGCTGCCCATGGCGGTATGGGGATGGTTGTAGTTCATCAACAAAATCAAGGTGCCTATCAGCACTACTCCGCCGAGCACGGCGGTGGGCACGCTCCACTTGTTGAGTGGAATGCGGAAAATCTTGAAGATGGCGACACAGATGGCGGTGTAAGTGAGGATAAGCAAGAGATCCATTTATCTGTTCTCCCCATTCTTGTTATTGCTTTGGGTCTGATTATCTGTACCTGGAATGTCGGTCGAGTCTGCTGCCGTATCCAAGCCCATGCCGCTGGTGGGTTTGGGATTGACTGCGGGCTCTTCTGAAGACGTTTGGACTTGGGTTGGGGCTTGGACTTGGGCACTCGACGCTGCAAGGGCCTCTGTGGCGGCATGCTTTTGGGCTTCCAGGGCGGCGACTTTTTCACTCAATAGCTCCAACTGCTGCGCCAGAAGTACGGTTTCATGGTGCAGTGATTGCTGCTCCTGTTGAATTTTGTCAAAGCCCCAGCCCCTGTCCTCGCGCCAGAGCGTGGCCCAGATCCACAGAAACGGCCACAGCACATGCAGGGTAAACAGGCTCACCCAGCCTGCGTAGTGAATAGCGTCCTGATGGGGGTGGTTGCGTTTCTTGGCCAGTTCGTAGGGGATGTCGTGGATCACTATCACCCCGTAGAAGATCACCAGGGCGACAAAGATCAGCAGCCCCAGCGCGATATAATCCAGTGTCATCTAATCGGATTCCCTTATTGGTAAATACGCTTGAATAAGTGTAGATGGCCGCTGGCGGATTGCCCGGGAATGATGAATTTTTTCAGGGGCATAAGACTAAAATCGACTCGTGCCCGAAAGGGTTAGGGCTCGGCAGGTCCCGGCAGCATAAGCTGATAAAATGCCAAATCCAGCCAACGGCCGAACTTATAGCCCACCTGGGGCAGGGTGCCTGAGTGCTTGAACCCCAACTTCTGGTGCAGGGCAATACTGGCCTGGTTTCCGGCATCTATGGCGCCCACCATGGTGCGCATGCCGCGCTCCCGGGCCTGGGTTATCAAATGCTGCATCAGAAAGCGCGCCACCCCTTTGCCTCTATGCTCCGGGTGCACATACACAGAATGTTCCACCGAGTAGAGGTTGGCTGGATAGCCGCGAAACGGGCCGAAGCTGGCAAATCCCAACAGTTGCCCCTGCTCATCCTCGGCGCCCAGAATTGGCCAGCTGCCTTGTTGTTTGGCGCCGAACCAGTCGCGGATCTGCTGCTTGTTCCTTGGCTGGTATTCATAAAGGGCTGTGGTATGGGCAATGGCATGGTTGAAGATGGCGCGTATCGCTTCGCCATGTTGCTCAAGTTGGCAGTGACACAGATGCATTCCAGGCTCCCAAGGTGGTTTCGCCTGAGTATGCCACAAGCCGGTCGGCGTGCCACCTAATGGACTGGATATCAAAAACAGTGCCTGCCCAGGTGGCAGGCACTGCTCAGGCTCAGTGCTGATCCAGCATGCCTTGGGTGACTATAAAGTCGATGATTTCAGCCACCCCTTGCCCCTGCTTGAGGTTGCTGAACACCCAAGGCTTGTTGGGGCGCATTCTGGCGGTATCTTCGGCCATCACTTCCAGCGAGGCACCGACATAGGGTGCCAAATCTATCTTGTTGATCACCAGCAGATCGGAGCGGGTAATGCCCGGGCCGCCCTTACGGGGGATCTTCTCGCCCTCGGCCACATCTATTACATAGATGGTCAGATCTGCCAGTTCCGGGCTGAAGGTGGCACTGAGGTTGTCGCCACCACTCTCGACAAAGACCAGATCCAGGCCGGGATGGCGCGCCGTCAGTTCTTCCACTGCCGCGAGATTCATAGAGGCGTCTTCGCGAATTGCCGTATGGGGGCAGCCACCGGTTTCCACGCCTATGATGCGGTCGGCGCTCAGGGCCTCGGCGCGGGTGAGAATTTTGGCGTCTTCCTGGGTATAGATATCGTTGGTGACCACGGCCAGGTTGTAGTTGTCACGCATCGCCTTGCACAGGACTTCCAGCAGTGCTGTTTTGCCCGAACCAACGGGGCCGCCAACGCCTATGCGCAAAGGTTGTTTGGTTGTTTGCATATTTTCTCTCATGAACGAAACAGTCGGGTGTATTGGGTTTCATGGCGGGCACTGGCAATGGCCAGCGCCGGGGTATAGCTGCCGATATCGGCCTCGGGCCAGTCTTGCGCCTTTTGCAGCGCCTCGGGGATCTCGGTGCTCAGTTGCAGCAACAGCTGCTGACCGGCGCTCTGTCCCAGAGGGATCAGCTTGACGCCGGCAGTGACGGCATTTTCGAGCCAGCTCCAGCAATAGGCCTCGCACAGTTCATATGTCGGCAGTTGCCAGTGTTTGGCTGCGAGGGCAAAGGCCGCCAATTGGGTTTGCAGCACCAGCTCCCGCTCCTCGGGCGCAAGTGGGATCCCCAGTTGTGGCAGCAGTTTGGCAAAGGCCTGACCTCGCTGGCGCTCCTCCAGCCTTAGTTCTGCTGTTTCGCGACTGGCCAGCAGTAGGCGGCAATAGTCGCTCGCCGCAGAGATGTGTTTCTGCGCCAGCGCCTGACACAGACGCATCAGCAAGGGCAGCTCCAAGGTGGCCAGGCTGTCTTTAAGTTGGTTTTGCAGCCAGTGTCCCAGGGTGACAGGGTCTTTGACCCAGCCCCGCTCTATGGCCCATTCCAGTCCTTGGGAATAGGTAAAGCCCCCCACAGGCAGAGACGGACTCACCAACTGATAGAGGCGCAAGCGGCCAAGCTCGCCGGGGGCCTTGGTCTGAGGCTCAAGGCACTGCTGCCCATGGGCTGGAACCCGGCCGGGGCTGATTTTAGTGGTCATGGCTGTGGTCGTGAGCATGTTCGTGAGAGTGCCCATGACTATTGCCGTGACTATGAGCGTGACTATTACCGTGACTATTACCGTGACTATGGCCGTGGGCACTGCCACCATAGGCCCCCGCCTCGGGTTGGAACTTGTCCTGGCGATAGCTGACCGTGAGTCCGAGTCCCTTAATCATCTCGTCCAGAACATGATCGTGCAGGTAACAGCATTGGCCTTGGGTTATCTGCAGCGGCACATGACGATTCCCCAGGTGATAGCAGGCACGAGCCAGCAGCAGTGGGTCTGAGCTGCTGACCACAGACAGGCTTTCGGCCTTGGCAAAAACCTTGGCCAACTCGCCCGTTTCCGCCTTGAGAATATCGCCCTCTTTGAGGACAGTACCGCGTGGCAGAAACAACCCGGCTTCGCTGCCGTCACTCAAGGTCACTCTTTGGCGGCTGCGAACCCGTTCATCCATCGACAGCCACAGCTGCAGTGTCGGGGTCTGTTGGCATTCATCGGCTTCCAGGCGTTGACAGAAATGGATCATCTAAACTTGCTCCTCTTGGTTTCAAGGCCCGAATATCAGAACAGGAAGTAGCGCTGGGTCATGGGCAACTCAGTGGCCGGTTCACACACCAGCGGCACACCATCGGCCTTGACCTCATAGGTTTGGGAATCCAGTTGGATCTCCGGGGTATAGTCGTTATGCAGCATCTGTTTTTTACTTATGTTGCGACAGCCCCTCACTTCACCTATGCGACTCTTGAGCCCCAACTTACCGGGGATATCCGCTGCGATGGCCGCTTTGGACAGAAACAGCATGGAGCTGCTGTGCAGCGCCTGGCCAAAACAGGCATACATGGGGCGATAGTGCACGGGTTGCGGGGTGGGGATGGCTGCATTAATGTCGCCCATAGGGGCATAGGCTGTCAGGCCACACTTGAGCACCAGCGCAGGTTTAACCCCGAAAAATGCCGGATCCCAGAGCACGATATCGGCCAGTTTGCCCGGCTCTATCGAACCCACCTCATGGGCTATGCCATGGGCGATCGACGGGTTGATGGTGTACTTGGCCAGATAGCGCTTAATGCGCTGGTTGTCGTTGTGCTCCGTGTCTCCCGCCAGAGGCCCGCGCTGCAGCTTCATCTTGTGGGCACACTGCCAGGTACGCATTATTACTT
This sequence comes from Shewanella sp. ECSMB14102, assembly GCF_000813075.1. NCBI lineage: Bacteria > Pseudomonadati > Pseudomonadota > Gammaproteobacteria > Alteromonadales > Shewanellaceae > Shewanella > Shewanella sp. ECSMB14102. Next base: position 111,555 of record NZ_JWGX01000009.1, on the reverse strand, counting down.
CCCCGACCCGGCCCATGGCCTGGGAGTCGGAGGACATCACTGAGATGGCTCCGAGATCATGCAGTATGTCCTCGGCGGCTATGGTCTCACGGCGAATGCGCGACTCGGCAAAGGCCACATCTTCGGCAATGGCCGGATCCAGGTGATGACAGACCATCAGCATATCCAAGTGCTCATCCACTGTGTTGACAGTGTAAGGCATGGTGGGATTGGTAGAGGCCGGTAGAATATTGGCTTCTCCCACTGACTTGATCACATCCGGGGCATGGCCGCCACCGGCGCCTTCGGTGTGAAACACATGAATGACCCGGCCATCGATCGCCTTGATGGTTTCTTCATAGAAACCGGCTTCGTTGAGTGTGTCCGAGTGAATGGCTACCTGCACATCCATCTCATCGGCCACCTGCAGGCAATGATCTATGGCGGCTGGTGTAGCCCCCCAGTCCTCGTGGATCTTGAAGCCCATGGCTCCGGCCGCTATCTGTTCCCGCAGTGCTTCCTTATTGCTGACATTGCCCTTGGCGAACAGGCCTATGTTGATTGGCAGTGAGTCCACGGCTTCCAGCATCCGGTGCATGTTCCAGATCCCCGGAGTGACTGTGGTGGCGTTACTGCCGGCCACAGGCCCAGTGCCGCCACCGATAAAAGTGGTGACGCCACTGACCAAACCTTCTTCGGCCTGTTGTGGGCAGATAAAGTGGATATGGGTATCCACCCCACCGGCGGTGACCAGCTTGCCTTCACCGGCCACCACTTCGGTTGCCGGGCCAACCACTATGTTGACACCATCCTGCACATCCGGGTTACCGGCCTTGCCTATGGCCTGAATGCGGCCGTCTTTAATGCCTATGTCTGCCTTGACTATGCCCCAGTAATCCAAGATCAGGGCGTTGGTGATCACCAAGTCGACACAGTCGGCCGCCAGTGCCTGGCTCTGACCCATGCCATCGCGGATCACCTTGCCGCCACCGAACTTGACCTCTTCGCCGTAACGGCAGTAATCCTGCTCTACTTCGAGGAAGAGCTCAGTGTCGGCCAGTCGTACTCGGTCGCCCTTGGTTGGGCCATACATGTCGGCGTAGGCCCGTCGTGATAACTTGCTCATTTTGCCTCCAGTGCGCCCATGATGGCGCCGCGAAAACCATAGATGGCCCGGCGACCGCCAAAGGGCACCAGCTCCACGGTTCTTTGCTGGCCGGGCTCGAAACGGATCGCCATGCCGGCCGGAATATTCAGCCTTAACCCCTTGGTTTGCTCGCGCTCGAACGCCAGTTGGGGGTTGACCTCGTAAAAGTGGAAATGCGAGCCGACCTGAATTGGCCTGTCGCCCAGATTAGCCACCGAAATTTTCAACTTGGGCAGGCCAGTATTGATTTCAATGTCGCCCAGTGCCTCATTGAGACGGTATTCGCCCGGGATCATCTGCTGCCTCCAATCAGATTATCGGTTCGTGGATCGACACCAACTTGGTGCCGTCGGGGAAGGTGCATTCCACCTGAATGTCGCTGATCATCTCAGGGACGCCCTCCATCACATCCTCGGCACTGAGTATGGTGCGGCCGTAGTTCATCAATTCGGCCACCGTCTTGCCGTCGCGGGCCCGCTCCATGATTTCACAGGAGATCAGGGCTACCGCTTCCGGGTAGTTCAGCTTCAGGCCTCGGGCCCGGCGACGTTCAGCCACCAGCCCGGCGGTGAACAACAACAGTTTGTCTTTTTCTCTTGGGGTCAATTCCATCTTCTGGTCTCGCTATCAGGTCGCCCAAATCCTTGGCGGCTGCGGCAGACGTCCGTGCCAGTGTTGGTGGATCTGTTGCCAGACGGCAATCAAGGCCGTCATCAGCACTTCGGTTTGGTGTCCCAGCAAACGGATACAAAGAATGCCGTCTACCAGGGTGGCACCGTATTCAAAGTCGTTTGTGCCTGCGGCGAAGGTCGTCAATGCCTGGCGTACCAACGCCAGCAACTGCGCATCGGCGGGGAAAACGTAGCAGTTGCCCTGCATGGGATAGGTTTGCAATCCCGCCAACTGCTCTGGGTTGCCGGCCTGCTGCACCAACAGGCCTTCGGACAGGCGCAGCTCGCCATCCAGATAAATTTGGCTGCGGCCGCGAATATCGCCATGGCTGAAGCATTCCTTGAGCACAGGGCGACCGAAGCAGAGCATCTCCCAGCCGATGAAGCGTGCACCTGTGACCAGCTCTATGCGGGTTTCCAGGCGGGCACAGGCACCGGGGAAAAACAGGGTTTCCTGGGGCAGCCATTCCAGCAGGGCGCCATCGGCCACTTGCAGTTGCAGTTGCTGAGCCGCATATTGGCCGCCGCTGCGGTAAAACTTACCGGCGCCCGGAGTGGTTACCAGGCTGTGGGCACCGCTGTCGGCGGCGATAATAATTTGTAGCTGGTCGCCGCCGACTACGCCTCCCGGTGGATGTAACAGATAGGTGTGGCAGACCCCGGCTTCGGCCTGAAACGGGCGCTGCACCAGCAAGGGACCAAATTGTTCCCTTTGCAGCAGCCGGGTTTGCCCCCGTCTGGGGCCATAGCGCAGATAGAGTCGGGCACGCCAGTTGGCATGCGTTATAGGAATTACAGACACACTTACCCCTGCCCAGGAATTGTCAAAAGGCATCTAGTTGTTTGAAAGTTGGACTCGATTTCGATCAGTTCGGCGTCGACCACGCCCTGGATGCACCGCAGAAAACTACGCGGTAGGGCGAAGAGAGAAAGGTCGACGGACGCCGGAGATCATAGGAGTTGTCAAGCATGGCGACAAGAGTCGCCCAAGCGAATTCATTTCGTTATCTGCTCATTTTATTTCGCAGTTGTTGTTTCCGGAGGTTCCGCCAGCACCAGTGATGGACGTCTGTGCCCAGGTGAGCCGCTATCCTTGAGGGCAAACAGCGCCAGAATGTCGTTGCCGCTGCGGGAGTGACTGCGAAACTGCAGCGGTGTCATTCCCTGATGCTGCTTGAACTTGTCGCAGAAATAGGCCGGGCTGTGAAACCCGGACAGCTTGCAGACCCGGCTGACCGGGAAGTCGGTGAAGGTCAAATAGTTGAGAGCCACCCCCATGCGCACTTCCAGCAATAACTTACTGAAACTGTAGCCTTCCTGTTGCAGATGACGCCTGAGTGTGGCCGGGCTGGTATACAGACGGGCAGCGACTTGTTCCAGGGTCCATTTATGACCGGGATCTGTCATGATCAGGCGTGCCAGCGCTCTTTCCCTGGGTTCGTCATATTTGACTCTGAGGGTATTGAACAGATCGACTCCGGCGGCCAGTATCGCCTTGAGGATAAAATACTGACATTGGCGTAGCAGACAGGGGGCCTGGGGGGTTGGGCTCACCAGTTCATGGGTGAGCCGCAGCAGTTCAAAGTTGTCTCTGGCGGCATCCGGCGTACTCAGGGCGTAGCGGCGATAGTGACCATCTGTCTGACATTGGCCCGGCAGATAGTCAACGGCCAACTCTTCCAGCAAAGCTTCATCCAGCGTCAGTGTTTGTAGCGTCAGCGGTTGCTGCGCCGCTTCTATATGACAGGAGATGTGGGCAAAACGGGGAATGATCAGCAGAGTATCCTGGTTCACGTTCAGTCGCTCACCATTGATACTGACCCAGCCATGAGCGGAGTGCAGACGCACCAAAAGCGCGTTATCTATATAAAATTCGCGCAGTTCTATATGTCTGGATGAGTCGATATGTCGGTATTGCATCGTGAGTCTGGCCCGGGATGAATGCCTGTATTATAACCTGAGCCGGCTTGTCACCAAGCCGGGCAGAATAAAATTAGCTCCCCGGGTTTCAGTCGCGACTGTCTTTGGGGGCTTGAAATTCGGTCAGGCTCATATCGGCGTGCAGTACGGCTATCCGCTTGGGGGCGCCGTTTTCTGCCAGTTCCAGAAGGCCGATACCGCTTTGGTTGACCAGGCGCTTGCTGGGGGCTCCATTGGGGCGGCGGCCGCGGATCGACATGCGTTTGCGTTTGGTCAGCAGATTGAGCGGCGAGAAATGACCATAGAGCCAGCCGTTGAGCTTATCAAATACAGGCAGCAGCTTTTCCGGGAACTGATTTTTGATGCCGCTGGCGGTGACCTGGTAGATGTTGGGACTGGCACGGCGAAAGCGGATCCCTATGTCATAAGCAAAGGAGTAATGCACATCGCCGGAGAGGATCACAAACTCCTGCGGGGTACGTCTGTGCATGAAGATCGACAGCAGGGCGTTGGCGGCGCCTGGGTGCGCCATCCAGTTTTCGGCGTCCACCAGCAGCGAAGCCCCGATCAGGGTCGCCGTGCGCTGCACCGCCTCAATCAGCTTGACCCCGAAAATCGGTGCCGCCGACACTATGATGACCTTATCCTGCCCCAGCAGTGCCTGCTGCAGATCCATCAGCGCCTCCCAGTCCATCAACCCGGAAGGCTTGGCCAGGTTGGATTCGCTGCGCCAGCGGCGGGTACGGGTATCCAGTACTACCATTCTGGGTTGAGTATCCAGGGTGTAGTGCCAGTTCTCACACTTGAGCAGCTTGTCTATCAGGGCATCCTGGCGCTCACTGTCGGCTAGATAAAGGCCGCTCAGCTCTTCGAAAAAGTCGGTAAACCTCTTGGGTTGATTGCCAAGGGCCTGAAACAGGGTGTAACCCAGCAGGGCATTGCCTATGATGCGCTTGGAGAAGGCGTGACCATAGGCGGCCTCTTCCCAGCGGGCCGTGAGGTTCCAGTCGTCGGTGATGTCATGATCATCGAAGATCATATAAGTAGGCAGATGCGCCAGCAGGCGCCTAACCTTGCCAAGACCCGCCTTGAATTCCAATAGATGTTGCCACTGGGTCTGCCACTCCTGTGCCCGTTTGCCGGTCAGCCCGGGTAACTGCTGCGGCAGTTCCAGTTGCTGCCACAGTTCCGGTGACCAGATTAAAAGATACAGGGCCGTGACTTCGGCGAAGCTCAGCAGATGGTTTTCAGCCATCGAAGAGGTGAATATGGGGTGATTGATATACCAGCGCCAAAGTGCTGTCTTGGCCGGATACTGGGTACGGGGCAAGAGCTGTTTTGGCCTTTGGTAGAGGGAGTCAGGGCCATAATCTATCTGCGCCGAGTCTTTGAGTGGGGCGTCACTAAAGCTTTCCTGCTTTAGTCCCAGCAGCTCGATTACCTGGGCAATGGCCACCAGGGTGGGGCCGGCCACGTCATCGACATAGAGCTGATCGCCGCTCAGCATCAGTAGCGCCGGGCGCTCGCCTGGGGCATTGTTCTGCTCCAGCAGAGTATCGGCCGCCACCAGTGCATCGCCGCTGTGATGATGCGGGTTGCGACAGGAGCCGTGCAGCAAACGATCCAGCCTGGGCTGCAGCACCAGCTCGGGGGTGGATTTGTCCGGATAACACAGACCTTCGATATCGGCGAACAGCGACTGACCATCGGCATCTTCCAAGCTATAACCCACGGCTTGCCCTTGGGGCAGTAATCCGGGAACTTCCAGATGCAGCAGATACTGCCAGGCGTGTTTACCTAGTTGTACTCGGTGCACTTGTTCTTCATTCAGCGGCAAGGGCGCCGACTTGTGACTCAACTTAAGCGTTAATTGCGGGCTCAACGGTTTGCTGCTGACCCACCAGAGGGTGAAATGGTCCCGGTCACAGTGGCGCAATATCGGGCCGGCCAGGATCAGCGGCAAGGAAGAGGAAGTGGTCATCGGCGGGTTCTGCAGCCTCTCAGGAATGAAAAAGGGTGAATCCACAGGGTAAACAAGTGCTTTGGCTTTGAAAAGCCCCTAAAATGTGAAGCCTTGTTAATGATGTAAAGCGGCCGTGCCGAGGTGTCGACGGCAGACATTGACACTCCAGAGCCTCGCAATGCCATAGCCAACTTGGTATACCTGCCGATTCAATGCTTTTGCAGGTTTTCGGATGATAAACGGATGAAAAGTACCCCGATGGGAATGACTGGCTTATTTGGCCGAACCGGTGGCCTGGCGGCGGCCGATCAACTGGCGTTGCTGCGCGTCCTGGGGTTGCTGCTGCAATTGGGGTTGACCCTGCTCGGCAGTGACGCCTTTGGCCTGACGCTGCAACCTGAACCCTTGTGGTGGGTGTTCGGGCTGGAAAGTGCCTACCTGGCCTTGACCCTGTGGTTGCGTCATCCTCTTTATCGTCAGAGTGCCGGTATCTTTATCGCCCTGTTGCTGGACACCCTGTTCTGGATCTCCTGGCTGTGGTTTTCCGGTGGTGCTACCAATGCCTTTATTTCGCTGCTGCTGGTGCCGATTGCGCTGGCGGCGGTCACCTTGCCCGCCTGGGGCAGTTGGAGCCTGGCTGCGTTGTCGACTCTGGCCTATAGCCTGATGATCTTAAGCTTGCCGGAAGGCCATATCCGTCATCAGGGTATGGATATGAGTTCACACTTCCTGGGGATGTGGCTCAACTTTGTGGTGTCGGCACTGGTGTTGACCACCAGTGTCGCCCTGATAAGCCGTCGTCTGCGACGCCAGGATACCGAGCTCGGTTGGCTGAGGGAAAATCAGCTGCGGCAGGAACAGCTGCTGGCGTTGGGCACAGCTTCGGCGCAGATGGCACACCAGTTGGCAACGCCACTGGCGAGCCTGAGATTACTGCTGGATGAAGCCATGGAAGAGGGTTTGGATGCCGAAGCGCAGGTGCAAATGGATCAGGCGTTGTCCCGCTGTGAAGTCACACTCAATGAATTGCGCCGCGCCACTGAATCGATTCGTGAGCGTCGCTGCCAGGCCGTGACATTGGCGGCACTGGGGCAAAATATGCGCCAGCAACTCATGCTGTTGATGCCCGAGGTGGATTTCAGTCTCACCCTGCCTGCTGGCCTGACTGAACGTGAAATTATCACAGATGCCAGCCTGTTACCGGCGCTGCTGGCGCTGGTGGATAACGCCGCCAAGGCTAGCCTTAACAATATAGGCGAGCCTAAGGTTGAAATTGGCTTCGACTCCCTCGGTGACACTCGGCTTGAAATTAACATCAAGGATTATGGCCGCGGCATAGAGGCCCATCTCTTGGGTGAGCTTGGACTGATGCCGGTGGCGAGCCGCACAGGGATGGGGGTTGCCGTGCTCTTGAGTCACGCCAGTCTGGAGAAGCTGGGGGGCGAGCTGGTACTGCACAACGGCCCACAGGGCTGTGAGGCGCGTATCAGTCTGCCCTTATTGCCGGTTTCTGCCATTAAAGGAGATGCGGCATGAAGCGGCTATTGATAGTCGAAGATGACTTGGCGCTGGCGGCCATTTTGACACGGCGTATGCAGCGGCATGATTTTGAGTGCTGCCATGCCGAAGATGCCAGCCAAGCACTGCTCAGCGCCCGCAGCTGGCAGCCGAGCCATGTGCTGCTGGATATGAAATTGGCGCAAAGCAACGGCCTTAGCCTGATAGTACCGCTGCGAGCCAGCCTGCCCAAGGCCTGTATTGTGTTGCTCACCGGCTTTGCCAGCATAGCCACTGCGGTGGAGGCGGTGAAACTGGGGGCAGACAACTACCTGGCCAAGCCGGCCGACACCCGGACACTGCTGGCAGCACTCAAAGTCGAGCCTAAACCCCATACGGCTTCATCCTTGCCTGATGAAACCCCGCTGCACCCCAAGCGCTTGGAGTGGGAATATATTCAGCAGGTACTCAATGCCAATAAGGGCAATGTCTCGGCCACCGCCCGCCAGTTGGGAATGCATCGCCGCACCCTGCAACGTAAGCTGGCCAAGAAGCCTGTTGCTTAAAAAAATCCCGGCCTTCCGAGACGAGAAAAGGCCGGGGCAGGTTCAATTGCAGTGGAAATCTCAACGGCTTGCGGGAGCACGGTGAGGATGAACCCTTAAGCGGGCAACCGTGGCGCCCTTAAAAACGGTACTCGCCCATGACCCAGGCGTTGAGACCGGGTTGTGGTAAGCGCTCGCCGACGGCGATATCACCGCCCATTACCCGGTTATAACCGGCGAGATGATCGACATATTCTCTATCCAGCAGGTTATCGACTCCGGCCTTGAGCATAAAGCTGTCACCGCGGTAACCGGCCGCCAGATTCACCAAGCCATAGCCTGCAGTTTCCTGCTCCAGCTGAGTGGCCGAGACCTTATCCTGGGCGGCAACCGCTACTGTCTCCAGGCGGGCAAACCAGCTGCCCTGATCCCAGTTGAGTCCCAGAGTCAGGGTAGGCGGGGCGATACGGTAAAGCTTGTCTTCCACGTCGCGGCGCTCACCATAGGTATAGGCCGCTTGCAGATCCAGGCTCCACTGTTCATGCAACTGCCAGTGGGCGTTGACATCCATGCCGTAGAGCAGGGCATCGGTATTGCTGAACACCAAGGTGTTGGCATCGCCGGCGGCGATAACGGCAGGATCATCCGTGGGCAGGCCTTGAATATAGTTGTCTATCCTTTGGACAAACACCCTAGGGGTCAGGTTGAAACCCTGACGGTGTAAATCCAGCCCCAGCTCCAGTTGCCAGGCGGTTTCCAGATCCAGGTCCATCTGGCCCACATAGGTGCGGCCATCGGCCAGCCCGCCGGTGGACTGCATCGGCACCCAGAGATAGCGCTGTTGATAGCTGGCACTGGCCTGTTTTCGTGCCAGGCCGATTATGGCATCCAGCTCATTGTCGATTTCGAAGCGGCCGTTGAGCACCAAGTCCAGCCCGGTATCGTTTTGGCTGCGATCGGCCTGATTGAATCTGTCCATCAGGGTCTTGATTGCCGGTTTCATGGTCGCCATAGAGTGACTCACGGCATCGGCATCAAACCTGTAGTGTTTCACCCGGCTGCCCAGTTGCCAGCTCCAGCGGCCAAAATCCTGTTGCCATTGGGCGTAGAGGCTATAAACACTGTCGTTGATACCGTTGAAGTTATCCACCCGGAACTTGCTGTTGCTCGGGTCTGTCACCACAGTATCGTGTTCGGCATGGCGCCAATCAAAGCCAAATTCCCAGCTGTCTTTCGCCATTTGCCAATGGCCATCGAAACTTTTGGAGTCGGCTATGGTGTAGCGCGGTGCCATGGTAGGCATTTTCATCCGTAGGCTGAAGTTGTCCATGCCGTGACGGGCATCGCTGTAGCCCAGATGCCAGCGCATTTGCCAATCGGCCAGCAGGTGCTCACCACTGAGTTTGAATCTGTCTGTGCGGATATAGTCGATATCCATCGGCAGCGCCGGGGTGGCGGCATCTGTGGTTTCCAGATGCTGGAACGAGAAGGCTATCGACTCATCATCGGCGTTGCTGTCGGCCAGGTTAAATCTGTATTCACCGCCGAACACCTGCTTGTCGTAGACCCCTGGCAGTAATCTGTGGTTATCGCCGCTCTCGGGCACATCATTGCCCTTGAACAAGTCGCCATACAGCATGAGTGCCTGACGCTCACCGCCGAAGTTGCTCTTGACGCCGATGCGACTCTGCTCGCCATTATGCTGGTATTGGCCGCTGACCAGGCCGCTGACTTCATCGAAACGGGCCTGGGACTCCACTACCCGGATACTGCCACCCAAGGTATCGACGCCGCTGGCGACTGGGGCTATGCCGCGATCCAGTTCGAGTTGCTCTGTGATTACAGGCACGGCATAACTCAAGGGAGTATCCATGGCGTTGGGACCGGCGCCGGCCATGCTCATGCCGCCGACCTGGGTTTCGACTCTATCGCCAAAGAGGCCTCGGTACTGGGCTATGCCGGTAAGTGGGCCGTTACTGTTGACGTTGGCGCCGGGCAGTGACTTGAGCAGACCACTGATATCGGCCTTGGGCGCGGTGGCTTCTGGCGAGGTCTGCAGCACGCTGCTCTGTACGCTGCCGCGCACCACCAGCACTTCCATGGGAGAGTCACTGGCCTTGGCGGCAGTGCCCAGACCGATTATAGGCAGTAAAGCCAGAGCGAGAGGAGAAGGTGAAAAGCGCATATCTTATTGATTTTGGTTGTTTTGGGTGACCCATTCTGGGTCTTGTGCGCGGATGGGGCAAAGCTAAACAGCCAAAGTGCGACAAGCTGTCGCACCCGGAAGAGGGTCAAACCAAGGGTGTGAACTTGATCAGTTCGGCAATACTGTGGACGCCAAGCTTTTTCATGATCTTGGCGCGATGTACTTCTATGGTTCGCAGCGACAGATAGAGAGCTTCGGACATCTGTTTATTGGTCATTCCCTGCACCAGAAGTTGCAATACCTGTTGCTCGCGCTCGGTCAGGGTGGCGTATTTCTGCTGCAGTTGTTGCTGTTCATGGGTCTTGAGGCTGTAGTCGAAGGCTTTTTCGATAGCGGCGGCCAGCGCCTTGCCGGCCACGGGTTTCTGGAAAAAGTCGCAGGCTCCCTGACGAAAGGCGTCAACGGCCATTGGCAGATCGCCATGGCCGGTAAGAAAGATGATCCCCAAGGGACTGTTGGCCTCCAGTAGTCTCTGCTGTACCTGCTGGCCGGTGAGTTCAGGCATGCGGCTGTCGAGGATCACGCAGCCAGGCGCCTCCAACTCAGCGTCCTGGAGAAATGCCTGGCCGCTGTCAAAGGCTTGCAGCCGATAACCGAATTGGCTCAGCATAAAGCCGAGTGAATCCCGGACGGCGGCATCGTCGTCCACCAAATAAAGCGCTACGTCAGTCACATACTTGCCTCTCTCAGGTGAATAAGCCAATCCTAATCTTTGTCGCAGTGAGGCTCAAACTCGGTTGTTGGCTTTTAGAGCCAGATCACTGAGGTGTTGGCCGACATTTGCCCTCCATCAAGTTATTTTTTCGCTGTCTGTATTAGCTTATCTTCATGGATAAAAGGGGAGTGGGAATGGCCAGAATATTAATCTTGATACTGTTGTTGGGGGCCGGGTGTGCTTCGGCTTCGGCGCAACTGTATGAACCGGCGACCGATGCCGAAATGGGTGACGAGCCCATAGAGGCTGTGTTTCGGGTCGGAGTGCTGGCCAATCATGGTGTGGCTCAAGCCAAAGAGAGATGGCGCCCCATGATGCAATATCTCAGCCAAGAACTTCCAGGAAATCGCTTCGAGGTCGAACCGCTGACTTTTGAGCAAATGAGCCAGCAATTGCTGGAGCACAGGATCCACTTTATCGTGACCAACCCAGGGCAATACCTTAGCCTCAGCAGCAAGCTGCCCCTGTCATGGCTGGCTACCATGCGTAGTCGCAAGCACCTGGGAACTACCTTTGCTATCAGCTCGGCTATCATAGTGCGGGCCGACAGCCCGGTGCGCAATATTGAGGAGCTGCGTGGTGCTACTGTGGTGGCCAGCGATCCTCAGGCGCTGGGGGGATATCAGGCGACAGTAGGCTTGCTCAACAAGCGTGGCTTTGCTGCCAAGCGTTTTTTCGGCGAAGTGCGTTTTTTGGGGTTTCCGCTGGAGCCTCTGGTTTACCAGGTGCGTGACCGCACTGTCGATGCCGCCATTACTCCCTTCTGTACCCTGGAGGAGATGGTGGAAACCGGCTTGGTGCAACGTCAGGACTATCGGGTAATCAACGGCGTCAAGCCCGAGGGGTATGACTGCGAGACCAGCAGCGCCCTCTATCCCAACTGGTCATTTGCCGCCTCTGATCTGGTGCCTAGTCATATCACCCAAGCGGTGACCCGGGCGCTGTTCGACTTGCCTTCCGACTCTGAAGCGGCGATCAAGGCCGACACCATGGGCTGGACAGCTCCTATCAGTCAGCTCAAGGTGATCAAACTATATGAGGAGCTGGATCTTCACGGCGGCCCACCTCCTCTTTATGAAGCCGCCATCGACTGGGTACGCAAGAACAAGGAGTGGGGCGGAGCGCTGCTGTTACTGTTCCTGATCTCCACTCTCTACCACCTGTGGCTGGAATATAAGTTTCGCCAGAAGAGTGAATTCCTGTTGGCAACAGAGCGACAACTGCGGGACAAAGAGTTGCAACTGGAACGAATGCAAAGTGCCGCTATTCTGGGCGAAATTGGTGCCGGGCTGGCGCATGAGCTCAATCAGCCGATTGCCGCTATTACCCAATACAGTGAAGGCGCCATGATGGTGCTGGAGCAGCGCGCTGCCGAGGGCTGTGGCGAGCGCGCCGATGCCATGCGTGAGGTGCTGACCAAGATCAATAATCAGTCTATCCGCGCAGGGGCCGTGGTGCATCGTATTCGCGGTTTGCTGCGTCGGCGCCGGGCCGAATCTGAGCCAGTGGTGATAGAGTCACTGCTCAGGGATGCACTGGCGCTGTTTCAGCGGCCGATGGAGCAGCAGGGCGTCGAGCTCAAAATAAGTCGCCGCGGGTCGGAGCGGCCGTTGCTGGGGGATGCTGTAGGGCTGAGTCAGATGCTGGTTAATCTGTTGAAAAATGCTATGGATGCCCTGGATGAAGTTTCGGGTAAACGGGAGATCCAACTCAAACTCGACTATCAGGCCGCGCCCCCCGCAGCCGGGACCAAGGGAGAGTGGCTGCTGCTGGAACTCTTGGATACAGGCATAGGCCTCAGCGCCTCGGCGGCGGAGTTGATGCTGTCTTTTGCTACCACCAAGGAGGATGGCTTGGGGCTGGGATTGGCTATCTGCCGCGACGTGGTGACTCAGCATAATGGTCATCTGGAGCTGGAAAACCGCCGCGAGTGCCGCGGTTGCCGGGTGCGGGTGTGGCTGCCTATGGGGGCACCATCCCGGAATGAATGATTATCCTTGACTCAAGTCGCTGGTGTCGGCTTTATCGCAGTGCCCCAAGGGTTTGCCACTGACGGCGGCCGAACTCCAATACCACGCCTACAGCCAAACCGGCGGCGGCATTGACGGCCAGGCTCACCACAGCGGTCGCCAGGATAACAAAGATACAGAAAGGCTTGCCGTCCAAGAGGCGTTTGGACCAGGCCAACTGCAAGCCGGCGGTGGACAGCAGACTACCGAGAATAGCCAGCGGAATAAGGCTCAGCAGCCAGGCCACGTTTTCCCCCCAGGAGAGGGCTATCAGCAGGCAACTGCCGCCGAAGATTAGCGGCGCCCACAGGCGGCGGGCACCGAAATGGTATTGCACCGCCAACCCTCCGGCACCGTGGCACATGGCCGAAGCACCGAAGGGACTCAGCAGCAGATTGGCCAGGCCAGAGCTGGTGGCAAAGGCCTTGGGGCTGAAACGCTGGCTGTCTTCGGGGAACTTCTCTTTGGCCATTACTGAGGTGGCGATAACGGCATTGGTCAAAGTCAACGCCAGTTGCGGCAGCACCAACAGGGTTGCCGCGGCTCCCCAGTCATTTAACTCGGGCCAGCTCAAGTGCCAAGGCGTGTTGTTGAACACAAAGCTGCTGTCGCTGCCGCCTTGCTGGTATTGCCATAGCATGCCGAGGGCAATCACCAAGGGCATGGCCAGATAGCGCAGCGGGATAAAGCGGGCAAAGAAAATCAGTGCGAAGGCGCCGAATCCCAGCACAGGCTCGTCGGCCATCATCTTGAAGCCCATCCACAACAGTTGCAGCCCTATGGCCAGTTGGATGCCGACACTGATAGCCTGGGATATTTGCCGCGACAGCCAACTGATGGCGCCGGAAGCCGCCAGTACCAGCAGTATTACTCCCATCAGCATGGCGCTGGCTTGCATCATGCCAGGTGTCAGCCCCTGGGCGATGACCAGGGCGGCAATCACTTTCATGGGTTGCACGGGAATGGGGCGGCGATAAAACAGGGCTGTGGCCAGGGCAAAGAGACCGAAACCGAGAAAAATGCCTTGGGGAGAAAACTGATTCAGAGCTATCAACCCAAGCACCAGAGGGAGAAAGGTTCCCAGATCGGCAAAGGCGCCGCTAAGCTCACCCAGGGAGCGGTTTAATGAGGAAAAAGTCTTGCCGTTTGTTGTCATTGCACTTGCCACAGAAAAGGATGCCCAGACAACGCAAGAAAAATGCCATTTTTTGTAGGGAGTTGCATCATCAATGACCCGAATTTACCGTCATAGTCTAATTCAGTGTAGTGCCGCTTGGACACTTTGGCCCGATTCTGGGTCTAAATGTCTTTTTTGGGGATAAGTGGCATCTCGTTTGGAGGGTACCAGATGAAAGAGTACCAGATGAGAGTGACCGGCTCCCGGGAGGCAGGGAGATGCGGGAGCCGGTCTTCAGGGCTTGCCTGAATCGGATCAGCGGGCGTGGCGAGCGCCGCCTTTGTGTTTCATGGGGTCGCCCTCATAGCCCAGCGCCTGCCAGTCGAGGCGGTCACCGCCGTTGTGGCAGTCGGCGCACTTGAGCGCTTCACTCTTGGGCGAGACCATGTGGTTGATACGCCACCACATTTCGGTTTTGGCGAAGCCGTACTGGCCGCTGTAGCTGATGCCCTTGGCCTGCATGGGCTCGCTGGCGGCCATCCCTAAGCGAATCGCCTTATCCCAGTCAAACTCAGACCAGAAACCGCCCTTGCCATAGGTCTTGGGATTGAGCAGCACCTTGTTGACCTTATCGTACACCTGCTTGCCTGTGTGTACCTTGAAGGGGTAGATCTTCGCCTTGGGATCCTGAATGTCACCCAGGGGGAAGGTCAGACGGGTGACCTGCTCGGGATCCATCTTGTCACCGGCCATATAGGCATCGGCGCGGCCGTTGTACCAGGCGTAGCTGGGCTTGACCATCTTGCCCCAAACGAAGCTGCCCTTTTTCTTGGCGTAGCTGTGACGACCATATTGATCCAGGCTCTCTTCCCTGTCTTCACCGGCAGTTGACCAGTCCCAGTGCAGCTTGGTGGGCTCATGGCGGGCAAAGAAGGGAATGTGGCAGGTCTGACAGGCCACGGTCGCCGCGTGCTTGTTCAGCTGTTTGTTGCCGTGTGGTGCACTGTCGTGGCAATTGTCACAGCCGATATGATCTTCACCGCCGGGGGACACACCCATGGCGTTACCGCTGATCATATGCTTCTGGGTGGTGTGGCAGTCCTGACACTGGAAGTCATTGCCGTCGCTGTCCATATGCACATCCGTGGCCTTGTCCGGGTAGGCCATGGAAGAGTCGAGGTCGCCATGTTTGACCGCATCTCCGCCGCCACCATAGAAGTGGCAGCTGCCGCAGTTATCCCGCACCGGCTTGCCGACATTCTGGGCGACCCGCAGCAAATCTACTGTCTTGAATACCTCACCGGCTGCAACGGGATCTTTAACATAAGTACCCGTGGTGTCATGGCACACCAGGCAGTCCACCTTGGTCTTGTCCTTGAAGTCAAAGCTGTTGTCTTTCCAGCCGTAACCGGCATGGCAGCCGGTACAGCGCGGTTCGTTACCGGCAATGGAAACACAGAAGTTGTTGATGGAGTTTTTCTTGCCCCGTTTGACTGTACGTCCGGGCAGTTCCTGCTCCAGCTCCCAGGTCCAGTGGGATGACAGCATAAAGTCATCGGCATCCTTTTCATGGCACTCAAGACAGGCCTGGGTGACTTCCGAGCCTGTGTTGAAGGGGCCCTTGAGTACCTCTTTGTGGGGGCTGCTGGCCTGGGCCTGGCTCAGGAGGCCGAGCCAGAGTGCCGTGGCTATAAATGGCAGATAAAATGTTTTCATCTGTGTTCCTCCCTAGAAATTCACTGTCAGTGAGGCGTTGATATCCAGCGCCGTATCCACCACGGGCAATAGCGAATAGGCGCTGCCGTCCAGTACATCATCCACCTTCACAGGTGCACCCACGGGCGTGCCCGAGCCAGTGTATTCATAGTCGTAGTAGAGCCCCGCCAGCTTGATAAACATCCTGGGGTTGATATCGAAGATGTAGTAGGCCTCGGCCACATGGCCGCGGGTGGCCAGCTTGCTGCCGACCGGGTCGTCCTGGGCCTGAGTGAAGGGCGTCCAGTACTTGGAGCCATAGTTGTACTCCAGACCGAACTTGCCGTAAGGTGCCGGGATCTGCATGCCGATATAGATGCCATAACCATCGTGGGAGGCATCGGACTCGGCGCTGGATGGCACCATCAGCAGTTCATCGCCACTGCTGTTGAGCTCTGCCTGAAACACGGCGTCGGTCAACATGCCGCCGAACATGCCGGCGTTGCCGTTGCTCTCAGCGCGGGTCCAACCGAAGGAGGCAAACAGCTTGAGATCGTCATCGGACTCATAGGCATAGCCCAGGCCGCCCAGATACATGTCGCCTATGACCCCGCTGGGTTGCACCCGGGTAACAAAGTTGAAGTTGTCGAATTTCTGCAGATCGCTGTATAGAGTGGGGGCGAAAATTCCGGCCAACTCGTTGGGGAAGGCCATGGTGCCCTTGAAGCCGTCGTTGATATCCCGCGCGGCAAACAGGGTCAGCTGCAGGAAGTGGTTACCATCGTTGATCACATCAATGTTGAAACCGCCCAGATGGGTGTCCTTGCTGACGGTATCGCCATAAAGCTCGCCATTGCCCCATTGGGACTCAAAGCCCTGACCGTAACAGAAACGCACCACCTGGCCTTCTATCCCGGTGAGCTCTCCAAGCTTGTAGCTCAGAGTGGCACCGTCAAAGTTGAAGTTGACCAGGTGTCCGGAAGGGGTGCCGCCACGTTTTTCATTTTCCCGGTAGTGGCTCGGTGGGCCATAGGTGGAGGGACGACGGCCGACAGACAGATAAAACTCGCTGCCGCCGATGTTTTTCCAGTCAAAGTAGGCGCGCTCGACCCGCAGCCAGTCGCCGCTGGGGTTGCCTGAGTTGGTGCCGTCCATGGTGAAAGAGCGCCAGGAATCAAACACCTGCACACCGGTGGAATCGCCCCAGTCCTTGAACATGGTCAGGCGTCCGGCAAAGCTGACGTTGTCCCACACCTTAGCCTTGAGATCGAGCCGTAGCCGAGTAGTGTAGAAGATGTCATTGTCTATGTCGCCACTGCGATAAGGCGCCAGCACATAGGGCATAACGCCCTGCAGTTGCCCCTGGGCAAAGGCGTTGGCCAGCTCAGGGTTGGCAGCCATCATCTTGCCAAGGGGCGAGGAGGGATCCATGGGGTTGCCCAGTTCGCCGGCCATGGCTTTGGCGCCGAAGTCGTTGAAGTCCATCTTGATCGCCGGATGCCAGGTGACATTGCCATAGTGCAGCGAGTGGGCTCGGGTACGAAAGTCGCCGCTGATCTCCAGTCGATCGAGCGCCGTGTGCCGCTCTGTCTTGTCCACCCGGCTGTTGAGTATATCCAGCTCTTCGGTGATCTCCTGCAGTTGCTGTTTAAGCTCGCGGATCTTGGTGCTGTCATCCAGTTCCCCGGCCTGAAGCTGGGGGCTGCCCAGCAGAGCCAAACCCAGTGCCTGGGCCACCGCCAGAGCGATAAGAGTACGCATAGTAGATTCTCCTGACCGGTCTTGCCGGTCGTTTTCAGGCAGCAAGCGGCCCTGGGGTAACCCCATGACTTTGCTTGCAAGCTGTAAATTTAGTTAAGTGATTGGCGCCTATGCGCTCGGATCAACCGCAGGTCTGGGGTTGATCCGAGTCGGCGGCATGGTCGTACAGGAACTGTTGAATATCCTTGAGTTCCTGCTCAGTTAAAGGCTGAAACGCCTCGGGTTTGGCTTTGTGTTTGTCTCTGGCGAAGAATCTGTCCCATTGGCTCATGGTCTTGCTCATGGGAGTCAGTTCGCCGCCTATGCCTGCTTTGCTGTGACACTCTTTACAGACTTTCTTGTACAGGTGTTTGCCTTTCTTGGGGTTGCCGCCGTCGGCTGCGGTGGCGCCTGTGGCCAATGCGCAGGCTAAAAGCAGAAGGCCGAGTTTGCTGCTGGTGTTCATCATCTATTCCTCTGGGGTGACCGCCCGCTCCGTTAATGGGCTGTTATTTTATGTGTCCTTGCGGTTGTCAATTTAGCAATCCTGAGGTGCGTCAGCTTTGAACTGGATCACTTTCATGAAAATAATCTAATTGATAAAAATATCATTGAAATAAATCTAATTGATATGGTGTTTTTGTTTTTAATTATCTAATTTTATTGTATTTTTATTTTTTGATCAGAAATCATCACTGTTGTTTTGGCTGATTTTATGAGCGTGATCGGCTTAACAATTGTGAATATTTGTTATCTCTAAAGTGGTTTTTGTTAATCAGTTTGGTGCTTGTAATGGCTTTTTTTTAACGGCTAGAGGCTGGATTACCCTCACACTTTCATGTCCTTTCCGGCATCTTTGCGGGGGCTGGATCACACTCACTCCCCCTATGTGGTTTACCACAATACCCACAGGAATTTAATGGGTAAACAATGAGCTTAAGCCGCTGTAGTCAAGCGGAATCCCATTCAAACAATAACCTGTGTGAGCGACCTTTCCCCGAGGGGAGAGGATGGAGGTAAACCATGATAGAGCTTGATAGGCGCACCTTTCTGAAAGGGGCTGGAGCCGGAGGGGCAACCTGTGCCCTGGCCGGAGTTCTGCCCGGTTCGCTGGCGGCTTTGGGGCGCAGCCCTCTGACCGGCAGTGCCACTGAAGTTGCCAGTATGTGTGAGATGTGTTCGACCCGTTGCCCGATTTCGGCGCGGATAATCGACGGCAAAAACGTCTTTATTTCTGGCAACAAAGAAGCCAAATCATTCGGCGGTAAGGTCTGTGCCCGTGGCGGCGCCGGCCTCAGTTTATTGTACGATCCACAAAGGATTGTCAAACCACTCAAGCGCGTCGGTGAGCGCGGCGAAGGCAAGTGGGCCGAAATCAGCTGGCAGGAAGCCTATCAAACCATCGCTACCAAGCTGAATCAAATCAAGGCCGACCATGGTCCTGAAGCCGTGGCATTTTCCTCCAAGTCAGGTTCGCTGTCCGGACACCTGTTCTATTTGGGTCAGGCTTACGGCAGCCCCAACTCCTTTACCCATAACACCACTTGCCCGGGCGGTTATGTGGTTGCCGCCAAGGCGATGTTCGGTACCAAGGTGAAGCGGGATCTCTCCAACTCCAAGTACATCATCAACTTCGGTCATAACCTCTATGAGGGGATCAATATGTCCGAAACCCGGGGAATGATGAAGGCCCAGGCTGACAAAGGCGCCAAGTTGGTGGTGTTTGAACCCAGGTTCTCTGTGGTGGCCGACAAGGCCGATGAGTGGTATGCCATTCGTCCCGGTTCGGATGTGGCCGTAGCCCTGGCGCTGTGCCATGTGTTGATTGCCGACAACCTCTATGACAAGGCCTTTATTGAGCGCTATGTTGTGGGTTTTGAAGAGTTTGCCGCCGAGGTCAAGGCTTATACCCCTGAGTGGGCTGAGAAAATTTCCGACGTACCTGCCGCCGACATCCGCCGTATTGCTCACGAGTACGCTGCTGCAGCGCCTCATGCCGTGGTCGACTTTGGCCACAGATCTACCTTCACTCCGGAAGAGTTCGATATGCGCCGGGCGCTGTATGCCGCCAACGTGCTGATCGGCAACCTGGAGCGTAAGGGTGGCCTCTACATGGGCAAGAAGGCCGGTGGCTACAACAAGTTTGCCGGTGAGCTTGTGGCTCCTGAGCTGGGTAAGCCAGGCGTTAAACTGCCCAAGCCGCAAGCCAAACGCATCGACCAGATGGATGAGCAGTTTGCTATGGCCTGGTCCGGTGGTGGTATCTATCAGTCAATCATAGATGCAACTCTGGAAGCCAAGCCTTACCAACTGCGGGCCTGGGTTATGAGCCGTACCAACCCTATGCAGACCATGACCGACCGTGCCAAGGTGGTTGAAAGTCTGAAGAAGTTGGAGTTTGTGGTTTCCTGTGATGTTTACATCAGTGAAACCGCCGCCTGGGCCGACATCATACTGCCCGAGTGTACTTACCTGGAGCGGGATGAAGAGGTCGCCGACAAATCCGGCAAGAACCCGGCCTACTACCTGCGTCAGCAAGTGGTAGATGTGATTGGCGATGCCAAGCCTTCCTGGCAAATCTTCCGTGAACTGGGCATAGAGATGGGCCTGGAGCAGTACTATCCCTGGGAAAACATGGAAACCCTGCAATTCCTGCAGGTGAATAAAGACGCCCAGCTGTTGCAGCACATCAAGGACAAGGGCTTTGTCAGCTACGGCAAGCCGCTGATGCTGCGTGAACCCAAGATGGTGGCCGACTTTGTCGCCGCCTACCCCAACGCCAGGGGCATGGATGAAGATGGTACTTATGGTAGCGCGCTCAAGTTCAAGACCCCCAGCGGCAAGATTGAACTGACCTCCGCCAAGGTAGAAGACATGGCGCCTGGCCGTGGCACTATCGCCTATCGTGAAGTGACCCTGAAACAGCCGGACGAGCTCTACTTTATCCAGGGTAAGGTGGCAGTGCATACCAATGGTGCGACCCACAATGTGCCTATGCTGGCTAACCTGATGTCCGATAACGCCGTCTGGATCCACCCTGACACTGCCGCCAAGCATGGCATTGAGAATGGGGACGCCATTCGTCTCACTTCCAGTGTCGGCAGTGAAGAGGGTCATGCGCTGGTGACCAAGGGCATACGTCCCGACACTGTGTTCGCCTATATGGGCTTTGGTTCCAAGAACAAGGAGCTGGCACGGGCGACCGGTAAGGGCGTGCACTGCGGCAACCTGCTGCCCAACGTGACTGCACCTGTGTGCGGTATGAACGTACACACCACAGGTGTGAAGCTGGAAAAGGCATAAGGGGAGGCGAAGATGACTAAAAGATATGTGATGGTGCACGACGAGAATAAGTGCATCGGCTGTCAGGCCTGTAACGTCGCCTGCCGCAGCGAAAACGGTGTACCTGAGAGCGTAACCCGCCTGCAGGTACGGGTAGAAGGCCCATTCGGTGATGCGCCGCATCTGCACTTCAAGTATCACAGGGTGTCCTGTCAGCAGTGTGAAGATGCCCCTTGCGTCAAGGTCTGTCCTACCGGGGCGGCTTATGTGGGCGAGGACGGCATTATTTCCATCAAGGCAGAGAAATGTGTCGGCTGTATGTACTGTGTGGCAGCTTGCCCCTACAAAGTACGCTTTATGAACCCGGAGACCAAGGTGGCCGACAAGTGCAACTTCTGTAAGGACACACGTCTGGCTCGCGGCGAACAACCCGCCTGTGTGACCGTATGTCCTACCGATGCCCTGGTGTTTGGTGATGCCAACGAGGCCGGCAGCGAGGTGGCGACTCTGCTCAACACCCGCGTGACTTATCAGGACAAGACCCATCTGGGTACTAAACCCAGAATCTACCGTATTCCTGTCAAGAGAGGGGGGATCCAATCATGAACAATACTTGGGGCGATATGACACAATACGACCCTGTAACCTGGAACTGGGTCATAGCGGTTTACCTCTTCTTGGCTGGGTTGTCGGCGGGTAGTCTGCTGATTGGGATCGGGCTGCGTTGGGTGCAAAACAAGACAGAGGGTGACAGCGGTATTCTCAAGGCGGCAGCCTTGATAGCGCCAGTGGCTATCTGTTTGGGGATGCTGTGTCTGGTGTTTGACCTGACCAAGCCGTTCCACTTCTGGCTGATCCTGATCAACTACAACCTGACATCTGTGATGTCCATCGGGGTGTTGGCGCTGCTGGCCTATATTCCGCTGACCTTTGCCTATGCGCTGGTCGTGCTGAAAGATGATCTCGGTAGCTGGGGTCTGGGCTTTCTTAAAGGGATTGCAGAATCACTGACTGGCCTTCGCAAGACTATGGAAGTACTGCTGTTTGTGCTGGCGATTGTCGTGGGTGCTTACACAGGCTTCCTGATCTCCGCCATGAACGCCTACCCCATGCTGAACACTGCCGTATTACCGGCGCTGTTCCTGGTGTCCGGTCTGTCGGCCGGTGCGGCCGCCAACGCGGTAGTGGCGCTGCTGCTGTTCAAGACAGACAAGCACTGCCCACAGCTGGGACGGATGCACGGTTTGGAACTGCCGGTAATGGCGGCAGAAATCCTGTTCCTGTTCATGCTGTTCTGCGCGCTCTATTTCAAGGGCGGTGCAGCGGCGGCAGCGCTGGCATCATTGACAAGTGGCGTCTGGGCCAGCGTGTTCTGGATTGGAGTTGTGGGTATAGGTTTTGGTATCCCGCTGCTTTCCATGTTGTTGCTGCCGGCGAGTACCCGCCACACCAAGGGCGCCATGCTGGCGGTAGCCTGCTGCAGCCTGACCGGGGTGCTGGCACTTAGACACTTCATTCTCTATGCAGGTCAGAGCTATCTTGGTTAACAAGCACCTCTGAACCTGTTTTGCCTCAGCCCGTATCATTTGATACGGGCTTTTTTTGTATCTTGATACCATTGTGCCACTGAGATCTGGACTATCTTTAACCCATGTAACTAACGTCTTGCGTCTGGTTACAGATAAAAGCAAGAGGGGGATGAGATGAAACTGAGTCTTTTGACACTGCTTACCACGGGGCTTGCCAGCACGCTGGCGCTGGCAGGGCAGGATGTTTATGAGGCCCGCGCCGATGCCATGGGCGGCGTTGCCGTGGCGGCCGGTAATCGTGAGGCGGCGGCCTTTTCCAATCCGGCGCTGCTGGCTTTGCCCTCGCGCCGCAGCAGTGACTTCAGTTTACTTATTCCCACCATAGGCGCAGATGGCGCAGATAAAGATCAGATGATCGATAAGTTTGATGCCTTGCAGGATAACTATGACGCTCTGGTCAATGCCATAGATGCTGCCGACACAGCGGCTATCGATGACTACCGCAAGCGCCTCAGTGGTGACTTGCAATCGCTGCAGGGCAACAACGCCTATGTCAGTGCCGGTATCAATATGGCGTTGGTCATGCCTTCGGATGGTTTTAGCTATGCCTTTGTATTCAAGAGTTATCTCGATGCCTTGGGGATTGCCGAAATCGCCGCTGCGGATATTGATGCCCTGGATAATCTGGACCCCAATAACCCGCCGGAAATCCAAGATTTGACCTCCCAGGGGCGGGTAGTGGCCGGGGCGGTTTCCGAGCTCGGAGTTGCCGTGAGCTATCCGCTATCTATCGTCAATATGCCGGTGACAGTGGGAGTCACCCCCAAGCTGCAACGGTTGGATAGTTTTAATTATGCTGTCAGCGCCAACAACTTCGATGCCGATGATTTCAATGATGATGATTATCGCAGTGATGACACAGGCTTTAATCTGGATATCGGCCTGGCATTTCAGCCATTGGATGGTTTGGTTATCGGTGTCAGCGGACGTAATCTTATCGAGCGGGACTTAAGCAGCATAGAGGCTGGCGGCGTGCAGCTTACCTATCAGGTGAAACCTATGGTTACCGCCGGGGTGGCCTATGACTGGGCGGCTTTTTCGCTCAGCAGCGACTTGGATCTTACCGACAACGATAAGTTTGCCGAGCTTGAGGGCAGCCGCTATTGGCGTTTAGGTGGCGAATACCGGCCTGCTGACTGGGTTGCTTTACGGCTCGGTTATCGCCAGGATCTTAATGATCACAGCGCCGATCTTTATTCACTCGGGACAGGGTTCGCCATAGGCAACAGCTTCCGGCTGGATCTCACCGGCATGTTTGGCAGTGACGATGCCATAGGTGGCGTGCTGCAAACCAGCTATCACTTCTAACAGCGATTTAACCGTTGATGAGCGCCAGGGTTGACTTGATAGTCAGCAACAGGGCGCTCAGGGTGCATAGCGCCAAGGTTAAGCTGCGGGTCTTCTCTTTATCCACCCGGCCCACCAAACGGCCAGCGACCAGAAAACCAATAAATACCGCAGGCAGCAGCAACAGCGATAGCCACAGATGCTTTAGGGTCAAGAGGCCAAAACAGCCGAGAATGATCAAGGCTATCAAGGAGCTGAAGATGAAGAAGGCCGACAGCGCTGCGCGGAACTGACTGGCATCCTTACCCGCCAGCAGCAGAGCCATAGGTGGTCCACCTATGGCCGCCACGGTACCGAAGATCCCGGAAAATACCCCGGCAATAAACAGGCTGAGGCGGTTGATCTTAATGCTGTATTTTCTGAAGCTGAGAAATACGGCCACGGCCACAATCAGGGCTATGGTCAAGCCCATAATCGGTTGCGGTGCCAGCAACAACAGGGTGGCACCAATCAGGCCGCCGGGGAGTCGTCCCAGCAAGGCATATTGCAAGCCGTTGAATTCCAGGTGGCCGCGTTCGCGTATCAAGGTCAACAGGGCGATAGAAAATCCCATCACAATCACAGGGACGGGAACCAGTTCCGGATCGACGATATACAGCAAAGGTGTGGCTACCACGGCCAGGCCAAAGCCTATCAGCGACTGGGTCAGGGCGCCGGTAAATATGATCAGGGATGCCAGCAACAGGGTGACGGGATCTATCAATGACAGCATTCGCAAGCTCCCAAAAGAAAAGGATCGCGCAGCGATCCTTGTTCAACAATAAGATAATTCAGAGGAATAAGACACTTATTCCATGTCTTCCCATTCAATGCCCATGGCATCCATCATGCGTTTGGCTTCTTCCGGGATGCTGTCGGGTTTGTCTTTGGACAAATCCTCATCATTGGGCAGTGGCTGGCCGGTATAGGCATGCAGGAAGGCTTCGCACAACAGTTCGCTGTTTGTGGCGTGCCGCAGGTTGTTTACCTGGCGCCGGGTGCGCTCATCGGTCAATACTTTCAGTACCTTCAACGGAATAGAGACAGTGATTTTTTTCACTTGCTCATTCTTCTTGCCGTGTTCGGCATAAGGGCTGATGTATTCGCCATTCCATTCAGTCATTGATTCACCTGTGATCTCACTAATTCGCAGCAGATTTTAAACCCTTACAGGATACAGTCAAATGATTGCCTGCAAAATCTGTGCAATATGAACAGAAATCCATACATTTGGACGTCCAAACGTCTTGATGCCTATTGACGGCTGGATAGTCATTGGTTAGATTTAGACGTCCAGACATCTTTATGGTGTCGAACCTCAGCATTCAGGAGTCGATTATGACAGAGCGGCGATTAGCAACCACAGCGGTCCGGCAGGGCATCGAATCAGACAGCCAGCACGGGGCCGTGGTGCCACCCATCTATCTGTCGACCAACTATGCCTTTGAGGGGCACACTCAGCCAAGAGCCTTTGATTATAGCCGCTCGGGTAATCCTACCCGCTCCATTCTGGGGGATGCCTTGGGGGAGCTGGAACAGGGCTGCAGTGCGGCAATCACAGCGACCGGCATGGCGGCCATTACTCTGGTGGTCAACCTGCTGGGGCCGGATGACCTCTTGTTGGTGCCCCATGACTGTTATGGCGGTAGCTATAGGCTGTTCACCCATCTGGCCGCCAAGGGCCAGTTTCGTTTGCAGGTTTTGGATCAAACCGACCCGCAAGCACTCGCCGCTGCCCTGGCGCAAAAGCCGCGCATGGTGTGGCTCGAGACGCCATCTAATCCGCTGCTGCGGGTTGTGGATATCACCGCCATTGCCGAGGCGGCCCACCAGCAGGGCGCATTGGTGGTGGCCGACAACACCTTTTTATCGCCGGCGCTGCAACAGCCTTTACTGTTGGGGGCCGACATAGTGGTGCACTCGACCACTAAATACATCAATGGCCACAGCGATGTGGTGGGCGGCGCCGTGATTGCCAAAGATCCCGAACTGGCAGAGCAGCTGCACTGGTGGTCCAACACGCTTGGGCTGAGCGGTGGCGCCTTCGATAGCTACTTGACCCTGCGAGGCCTGCGTACTCTGGCGCTGAGGATCCGCGAGCATCAGGCCAATGCCGAGCGCATAGTGGCGCTGCTGAGCCAGAGCCCGGTGGTAGACAAAGTTTATTATCCGGGGCTTAAGAGTCACCCTGGTCATGAGATTGCCGCCAGGCAGCAGAGTGGCTTTGGCGCTATGCTGAGTTTTGAACTCAAGGGCGATGAGACGCAGGTGGTTGCCTTCCTCGGCGCGCTCAGGCTGTTTTCCGTGGCCGAGAGCCTGGGAGGGGTTGAGAGCCTGGTGGCCGTGCCCGCCACCATGACCCACAGAGCCATGACGAGTGAGGCTCGCGCCGAAGCCGGTATTAAAGACACGCTTATTCGCTTGTCTGTGGGCATAGAAGATAGCCGGGATCTGCTAGACGATATCGCCGCCGGATTGGCGGCAGCCGCAAACTGTTGAATTGAAGGAGCTTGAGATGGCACGTTGTCACCTACATAAGTTTGGCGGTTCCAGTCTCGCCGATGCCGATTGCTACCGACGGGTCGCCCATATTTTGCTGACCCATGGTCATGCCGATGATCTTGTAGTGGTTTCCGCCGCCGGCAAGAGTACTAATTTTCTCTATAAACTGTTGAACCTGAAGGAGTCGGGCGCTCTGTGGCAGGAGGAGCTACAGGAGCTTGTCGGCTATCAGCAGAATCTGATTGAACAGCTGCTGGGCAATGAACAGGCACGTCAACTGCGGGAGCGTCTGTCTACAGATAAGGCGCAACTGGCCAGTTTATTGTCTTTGCCTGAACTCAGCGAATACCAATGCAATCAGGTGGTGGGTTTCGGTGAACGCTGGTCGGCCAGACTGATGGCGGCGCTGCTGCGGGAGTCCGGTGTTGCCGCTTCCCATGTGGATGCCCGCAGTTTGTTGATTGCCGATGAGGGCGCAGTGCCCAGGATTCGCCTCGATGAGTCCCGTGAAAGGGTGCAGCGGCTGCTGGCCGAGCATCCCGATGAGCGTCTGGTGATCACCGGCTTTATCTGCGCCAATAGCCAAGGCGAAACTCTGTTGCTTGGTCGCAACGGCTCCGACTTCAGTGCCACCCTGATAGCCAGCCTGGCCGATATCGACAGGGTGACTATCTGGACAGATGTCGAAGGGGTGTTCAATGCCGATCCCAACAAGATTGCCGATGCCAGGTTGCTGAGCAGTATGTCGCTGGCTGAGGCCGACCGCCTGGCGCGGCTTGGCTCCCCGGTACTGCATTGCCGTACGTTGCAGCCGCTGTTTGATACCGAGGTCAGCCTGGCGGTGCGTTCGAGCTACGCCTCGCATACCGACTTCACCCTGATAGCCCCCAAGAGTGATGCCGCAAGCGCCCCAGTGGTGACCAATCTCAATCAGGTGTCACTCTTGAGCCTGGAGTTCAATGGCACCCAGGCTCAGACTCAGACGCTTGATGCGCTCAATGAGGCGGGTTTGACTCCGCTGGCCTACTGGTCTCAGGGGCAACACAAACTTGAGCTGGCCTATACTCCCGAATTATCCCGCCAAGTCTGGCAGTTACTGGAAGCGCAGACATCCGAGCTCAAAATTCAAAGCATTACCGAGGACAGAGAGCATGGACTGGTGGCGCTGGTAAGCAGTGGCGCCGGCAGTTATCGTCGCAGCTTTGCCCGTTTGCTGAGCCGTGAAGCGCGGCCTCTGTACCAGGACCAACTCAGCCTGGTCACCCTGGTACCTAAATCGCAGGTGAACCTGCTGACCCAGAAGGTGCACAGGCGCTGCGCCGGCCCCCGCAAACGCATAGGCGTTATTCTGCTGGGTGTGGGTAACATAGGCGAAGCCTGGGTGGAGTTGTTTGGCCGAGCCCGCGACGGCCTCAAACGTGAGCTGGAGGCCAGTGTTGAACTCCTGGGCTTGGCGAGTTCGAGCCGCGCCTGGATCTGCAATGAGGGGATCTTTGGGGATGACTGGCAGGCAAGGTTTGAAGCTGAAGCTACCCCTTGGCAGTATGAACATCTGTTCGAACAGCTTGCGTTGCTGCAAGCCGATGAACTGGTAGCGCTGGATATCAGTGCCAGCGCTGGACTGACACTAGAGTATCCTGAGTTTTTTGCCCGTGGCATTCATATGGTCAGTGCCAACAAGTTGGCTGGCTCCGGGCCATTGCCTTTCTACCGCGAGCTGAAACAGCAGTTGGGTAACCGCCGACTGTTCTGGCGTTACAACGCCAGTTGCGGCGCCGGGCTGCCGGTGCAGCACGCGCTCAATGATTTGCACAACAGCGGCGACAGGGTAGAGGCTGTCGGCGGTATCTTCTCCGGCACGCTCTGCTGGCTGTTTGAGCATTTCGATGGCATCAAACCTTTCTCCGAGCTGGTGTTGCAGGCCAAAGAGCTGGGGATCACTGAGCCAGATCCCAGGGACGATCTTTCCGGGCGTGACATGCAGCGTAAGCTGTTGATTTTGGCTCGTGAAATAGGTCTGGAACTGGAGCTTGAGGATATTCGCTTAAGCTCTCTGGTGCCTGAGGCGCTGGCCGATATTCCGCTGGATGAGTTTTTGCAGCGGATCCCCGAATTGGATGCCACTCTCGCGCAGCAGTTTGCCGCCGCGGCCGAGCAAAACAAGGTGCTGCGCTATGTGGCTTCACTGGAGCAGCAAGATGGCCAGGTTAACGCCGAAGTCTCTCTGCAGTGGGTCGAGCGTCAGCATCCATACGCTAACCTGACCCCGGGAGATAATGTGTTTGTCATCCGCTCAGCCTTCTACCAGGGTAATCCGCTGATCATTCGCGGCCCAGGTGCCGGTAGGGAAGTGACTGCCGCGGCAGTACAGTCGGATCTGGTGCAGATCTGTCGCGATCTGCTGCAGGAGTAGGGTTGGTATTAGCGTCATGTTTGAAGTTGGTTGACTCCTGGCTAGGAAAGCCTGTGTTAGAGGCCGTTCTCGGACGTCCTGTCCTTCACGGTATTCGGGCTTTCAGCCTATCCGCACCGCAGGTGATGGGCTTGCGGTTTAGCTGGAAGCTGAGATCAAGTTTATTGGTGAGCTTTGGCTTAAAGCCATGCTAGCCGCTGTGCCAGCGGTCTAAAGTCGTGGAGCAAATGCATCCATGCACAAAGGCCAGTTCGCCATCCCTGGCTCTCGCTCGTTAGCTTGTCGCTAGACGACACTCGCCGCCCCACACCCGAGGAAAGGGGGCTGTATCGACTCGCCCCCTTTCCAAACCCCCAGCGACCCGCGACGCAGCGGACAACCCCTTGTGCTTATGATGCCAATTCGCTATCGCGCCAGACGCTCAGAGTCACATCCATGTGACTCTTATCCAGCTCAACATCCTGTCTCGCGCTCGTGAGCTCGTCGCTAGGCGACACTCGCCCCTGATTCGACTGTCGCTGCTTCGGCATCCAAATCCTTCCATGGATAAAGGCCAGCTCGCCTTCCTTGGCTCGCGCTCATAAGCACACTCGCCACCGGCGAGCATTCGCCCTCAGCCACGTTATTTGCGCCAACGGCTTTCGGCGACACCGAGGGGGAATAGGTGCAACTCTGTTAGTCCTGAGCAGCTTGAAATATTTGAGCGATTTGCAGACATACACCTATTTCCAGGCACAGGATCACCTGTGCGAGAGCTCTCCTCAGGCGCAAAGCCGAGGCTTTGCAGAAACACTCATTAGTGGCTTTTATACTGATTAAGATAAATACACCTTTGAAGCCATCTTTGGGCTTGACTTCAAGGACAGTTTCTCTAGTATGTGGACATATAGACGTCCAAACGTCCAGATAGATAGTTGAGGGAATTTTCAATGGCTTTTCATCACGCACAACATGCGCACTCGCTGAACCAGAGCTTGTCTGAGCTCAACGGCGACATCAATGTTTCTTTCGAGTTCTTTCCGCCCTCAACGCCTGAGATGGAAACCTTGTTGTGGAACTCAATTCAACGCCTGGAGCCACTGAATCCCAAGTTTGTTTCTGTCACCTATGGTGCCAACTCAGGGGTGCGGGATCGCACTCACAGCGTGATCGAACGGATCCAGCAGGAAACCGAGCTGGTGGCGGCGCCGCACCTGACGTTGGTGGATGCCAGTGATGAAGAGTTACTGCAGTTGGCACGTCATTACTGGAACAGCGGTATTCGTAACATAGTGGCGCTGCGAGGCGATCTGCCGGAAGGCAGTCCCAAGCCGACACGTTTCGCCTCGGATCTGGTGCGTTTGCTGCGCTCGGTCGCCGACTTTGATATTTCGGTAGCCGCCTATCCAGAGGTGCACCCGGATGCGGCTAATGCCCAGGCTGACCTTATCAACTTGAAACGCAAGATTGAGGCCGGTGCCAGCCGTGCCATCACCCAGTTTTTCTTCGATGTGGAGTCTTATCTCAGGTTCCGCGACCGTTGTGTGGCCGCCGGCATCGATGTGGAAATTGTTCCCGGGATATTGCCTGTGGGCAACTTCAACCAGCTCAAGCGTTTTGCCGCCATGACCAATGTGTCTTTGCCTGGATGGCTGCACCGCCAGTTTGAAGGTTTGGATAACGATCCCGGTACCCGGGCGCTGGTGGGGGCCAACGTGGCCATCGACATGGTCAAGGTACTTTCCCGTGAAGGGGTGAAAGACTTCCACTTCTATACCCTGAACCGCGCCGAACTTACCTATGCCATCTGCCATACTCTGGGAGTACGTCCCGGCAAGTGAAGGCCTTTGATAACGGCTAAGCGGATAAAAACGAAGCCCACCAATAGGTGGGCTTGTCTTTAGTGTGTTTTTAGTGAAAGGATTAGACCTTGAATTGGCCAATCAGCTGTTTGAGGCGTACCGACAGCTGCGCCAGCTCTTCACCGGCAACGGCTATCTGGGCTGCACTTTCACTGCCCTGAGCCACACCATCATTGATATTGGTAAGGTTACGATTGATCTCGGCCGAGACGGCGCACTGCTCGTTGGCGGCACTGGCTATCTGGATATTCATCTGGGTGATGGCGGAAACTGCAGCGCGGATCTCATTGAGAGCCGCATCGGCGTTTTGCACTTCGGCGACACACTTATCCATGGTTTGATTACTGCTTTGCATCACACCGACGGCTGACTGCGCCCCTTGTTGCAGGGTTTCAATCATATGCTGAATTTCGGTTGTCGATGCCTGAGTGCGGCTCGCCAGGGTGCGTACTTCATCGGCTACCACGGCAAAACCCCGTCCTTGTTCGCCGGCCCTGGCTGCTTCAATGGCGGCATTGAGTGCCAGTAGGTTGGTCTGATCGGCAATATTGCGGATCACTTCCAACACTGAGTCTATCGCTTGACTGTCCTGCTCGAGTTTGTCGATAGCAGCCGCGGCGCCACGGATCTCTGACTCCAGTCCGGCCATCAGCTCAACCACACTGTTGACCACCTGTTTACCTGAATCTGTGGCGGCATCGGCTTGCTCTGCCGAGTCGGCGGCAACTGTGGCATTTTGGGCGACCTCCTGAACCGTGGCGGCCATCTCGTTCATGGCGGTAGCCACTTGTTCGGTTTCCCTTTGCTGCTGCTCGGCGCTGTGGCGGCTGTCGCTGGTGATGCCGGACATCTCTTCGGCCGAGGTTGCCAGTGAGTCAGTGGCTTGAGTCACCTGCTGAATAGTTTGCTGGATTTTGGCGACAAACAGGTTGAATGCCCGTGCCAGATCGGCAATTTCATCCTTGCTGCTCACTTCGATACGCTTGGTCAGGTCGCCTTCCCCTTGAGCGATATCCTCCATGGCGCTGGTGGTTTGCGCGATAGGGCGGGTGATGCTGCGGGCGATAAAGAAGGCGATAACGGCGCCCGCCAACAGCGCTATGGCACCAATGGCCACCAACTTGAGTTTGATATACCAGAGGCTGGCTTCCGAGTGGCTGCGATCCATGGCGATCGCCAGTACGCCAATGGGGTTATCGGAAAAGTCAGTCACCTGATGCAGGTAGAGGACATGACTATTGCTATTCAAACTTATCAAAGACTTGTCAGCTTTTCCCTGTTGTACTTTCTGCAGCAGCGCCGTGTCTTTGAAAGCCGCGGTTTCAAAGGTTCCGCCAAAACGGCGGTAACCGCTGCTGTCAGGTGTCAGCAGGGCAATTTCGGCCTGATAATTCTGTTTGAAGGCATCAAAGAAAGGTTGACCGAATGACATGCCAAACTCAACCGAACCTGTGTGTTGTCCCTGATAAGTCATTGGAGCCAGGCCGCGGATCCCGAGGCCGGCCACCCCTTTCTCGAGCCCCATTATCGGCTGCTTGCTGTTGTTGGTCTGCACGACGGTTTGGCGAAACCCCGAGAGATCGTCACCGAACTTTTCCGGTTTATGTACCCTGAGGAAGGAGGTGGCCGGTGGCAGATGGAATTGAAACTGCTGCACGGCAAAATCCCGTTTCAACGGGACAAACAGTTGTTGGCTGCGGTTGTTGAGTGAATCCCTGTCGCCGAAGGCGAATTCCTGCTGCATTTCCGGGGTATTGGCCACCACAGTAGCCAATGCCTCGGCCAATCTGCCTGAAGAGTCTATTTCAGCAATCGCGGTTTGATACAGCTTATGCAGTTCACGCTGCTCGGCATTATCAATTTGGCTGGAAAATTCCGACAATACCAAGGGCATGATAAAGCTCATCATGGCGATAAGTACGGCGCAGATCCCCAGCACGATTCGAGTGCCGATTTTTAGATGTGAGAACAAGTTAGCCTCCAGGCATGGGGGGATGAAACGAGTGCGGCGGCTTGACGTGGCCTGGTGATCGCCACGACCTTGCGCCGGGCTCATTGTACCTTCCCAGGGTCAAACAAGGTTGAATAATTATAGTGCTACTAGTGTTAAGTAATTGCGACTTATGACAAATTTTTGTCCAGATCCGTTTACTTACTGAACAGATGTGCGAGGCAGATCGGGTTTATTCCCGATTAGCTATTTACTTAGCAGGCTAAATAAGTAAAATGCTTAGCCTGCTAAGTAACCAGTTAATCAAGATGCACAAATATATAGAACAGCTGACAGAGACCTCTCTGGGAGAGCGCTTGGGGCGTTTACACCGTTTATGGCGCATGGTCGCCGACAATGAATTGGCGCCTTTGGGGCTGACCCATCCTCGTTGGACCGTGCTATGGAAGCTGAGACGCATGGGCGACCATATCAGTCAAAAGCAGTTGGCCGAGTCGCTGGAAATTGAATTGCCTTCTTTGATGCGGACCCTGGGTCAGCTGGAGCAGCAGGGGTTGATCACTCGCCACAGCTGCGAGCATGACAAAAGGGCGCGCATCGTTTCCATGACGGCCCAAGGTGAGGAAGTTATTCGCTCCATGGAGGCCAGGATCATCCAGGTACGGGCCAAGTTGTTGGCGGGCATAGATCCGGATGAGCTGGCTCATTTTGAAGCCGTGATCACCAGGATTTGCGATAACGCCCAACATCAGCTGCAGCAAGAGCAAGCGAAATGAGAGAGACTTTATGACGCCAGATCAACAATTTGCCAGACTCGTTAAATTTTCCATGGTGGGCTTTGTGCTGGTCTTTGCCTATTTCATGTTGGCGGATCTGGAGATGCCGCTGACGCCACAGGCGATGGCGACCCGCACTGTGGTCAAGGTAGCGCCCCAAGTGAGTGGCCCGGTGCAATCTGTGGCTGTAGCCAACAATCAACATGTAGAGGCCGGGCAGTTACTCTTCGCCATAGATCCGGCTCCTTTTGAGCTCGCGCTGGAGCAGGCCAAATTGGCGCTGGAGCAGGCGGTGCAGGATAACGCCGAGCTGGATGCAGCCATAGAGGCCGCCGCCGCAGATGTCAGCGCCAATGAGGCCATGTTGCAACAGAAACAACGTGAGGCCAGGCGCCTGGATGCCCTCTATGCCAGCAATGGTGTGTCACGCCAGCTTAAGGATCAGGCCGATACTGATGCCAGCTCGGCGTTAGCCAAGTTGGCAGCCTCCAAGGCACAACTGGCTAAACTCAAGGTTTCCCGGGGAACAGCCGGGACAGAGAACCTCAAGTTGCGCCAGGCCCGCAGCCGTTTGGCTCAGGCAGAATTGGATCTGAGTTACACCAAGGTGCTGGCAGAACACGAAGGCATAGTCACCAACCTACAACTGGCCAGTGGCAGCATGGCCAACAAGGGCCAACCCGTATTGGCTCTGGTGTCGGAGCAGATGGATATCATTGCCGATTTTCGCGAGAAAACCCTCAGGGGAGTTGAGTCGGGCACTGAAGCCTGGGTGGCGTTCGATGCCGAGCCAGGCAGACTCTACCCTGCCAGAGTCAGCAGCCGCGATGCCGGTGTCAGCGCTGGACAATTCGATGCCAACGGCATGCTGGCGACGCCGACCGAGTCAGATCGTTGGGTGCGGGACGCTCAGCGTCTGCGACTGCACTTTGAACTCCAGAGTGAAGAATACCCCAGGTTGGCGGCCGGTTCCCGAGCCACCGTACAACTGCTGCCGGACAATAGTTTCTATCGTTTCATGGCCAAGCTGCAGATCAAGGCAGTCAGCCTGCTGCACTACATCTATTGAGGTGGCCGATGATCCTGCGTCACCACCCCTTGACTCAGAATGAGCTGCGCCAGTGCCTGCGCATCGCCACCGGCGCCAGCCTCGGCTTTCTGATCTGTAAGCTGATGAATTGGAATTACGGGGTGTTTTATACTGTCATCCCCATGTTGTTGCTGGGACTGGTGCCAGTGATGAACGGCCATGCGGCGCGCCAGTTACTGGCCGCGGCTGTTGTCTGTGGGGTTGAGGTGGGCATCATAGGCGGTTTGTTTGGCAGTCATCCGGCACTGATGACCTTGATTGTCTTTGTGCTGTTTCTGTATCGCTTTGCCTGTATGTCCCGTGGCGCCCTGTTTCTGTTTGGTGCCAATGGAGTGATCAGCCTCAGCATTATGCTGCATTTTGCCAGCTATCCTGATACCGACCTGAACGACCTCATCTTCGGTAACTTTTGGGCCAGTGTGCTGTCTGTGCTGATAGCTTATTTGATGACAGTGCTGATCCCGGATGTTGAACCTCGCAATGCTTATGTCCCCGGGCCCAAACAGCCCCACAGAATGCGCCATGAAGCTTTGATGGGGGCCAGCGTTGCAACCCTGTCGTTTCTGATATTCCAGGCCTTTGATCTGCGCGACTCCATGTCGGCGCAGGCTACTACACTGTTGTTGCTGTTTCCCATGCATTGGAACGGTGCCCTCGACTATGCCCGCAAACGGGCTATGGGTACTGTGCTCGGGGTGGTATACGGGATGGCGGTGCAACTCTTGCTGTATGACTGGTCCGGTGTGCTTTTGTTGGTCGTACCTATGCTCTGGTTCGGTACTTTGTTGTTTGCCCAGGCCCATGTCAAAGAGGCCAGTGGCTCGGCGGTGGGCTTTGGTGCCATGACCACTCTGGGAATATTGTTCGGCCAATATCTGACTCCGGGCAATGATCTGATCTTCAGTGCCCTGTATCGGGTGAGTAGCATTCTGGTGGCCATAGTCGGCACCTTGTTGGCCTGTTATCTATTACATCATTTTCTCAATAGCTTTGAGACGACCCGCTTTGGAGAGTAATAACTTCTAAACGAGAATCGTTATCCAATACATTGTTAGAAAAGGGTTTTTTATAAAACTCAAATCGTAAGCAAATATTTCAAAGCCGAAGATTTATTTGAGCTGCAAACCTTATGGCATCTGGATTATGGCCGTTTTCGCTGGTTTTTTGATATTTATCGCAAACTTCTCATATATGTGATTTGGATCTATGCTATAGCACTTACTCATTTTGGGGGATAACAGATGAAATCAATCACGCTCGCCGCAGGTGGTCTGTTGCTGTTGGCTCAGTCCATAGGAACCGCTATGGCAGCAGAGCCGGCTATGCCACCGCAGGCCGCGCTTTGTGGCAGTTGCCACGGCCCTCAGGGACAGGGCGTAGAGCCGTTGGGCCCAAGACTCGCCGGACTTTCCAGCCAATACATTCAACAACAAATCAAGCTGTTTCAGGCTGGAACCCGCCAAAACGCTACCATGACGCCCATGGCCATGACCCTGCAAGGGGATGAGGTTATCGGCCAGGTGGCGGATTACTTCGCGGCCCAGAGCGTCGCTGAAGTCAAACCCCAGCTCAGAGGTGAGCAGGTGGTATTTGCCGATCCGACCGAAAAACTGGTGTACCAGGGCGACTGGACCCGGAACCTACCCGCTTGTGTGACTTGTCATGGCCCTTCCGGCCTGGGTGGTGGCACTTTCCCCAGGCTTGCCGGTCAGCAAGCCAGTTATATCAAGACTCAACTGCAAGCCTGGCAGGATGGCAGCCGTAAAGGCGATGTCGATGGCATGATGGAGCATGTTGCCAAACAGCTCAACAGCGCCGAAATCGATGCTATTGCCAGCTATTTTGCCAATCTCAAGTAAGGACGCAGCATGAAAAAATCTACTCTGTTTATCATGGGTGCTGTGGCCGCAATGACAGCTCAGGCCCAGGCCGAGAATCTGCCCGATCGCCAGGCGCAACTGCCATCATCACCTAAGGTACAAGGGCAGGAATATCTGATCCCCAGACCGCTGGATGCGATTCCGGCCGGTGCCTTTGGTGATAAGGTGCGCAAGGGCTATCAGCTGTTTGTCAATACTCAGCAACTGCGCGACAAATACGTCGGCAATGAGCTGAACTGCGTCAATTGCCATATGGATGCCGGCCGTAAGCCCAATGCTTCTCCTATCTGGGGCGCTTATTTCGCTTATCCTGCCTATCGGAAGAAGAACGATAAGGTCAACAGCTTCGAAGAGCGTATTCAGGGCTGTTTTACCTATTCAATGAATGGCAAGGCGCCAGAGAGCGGCAGCCCTGAGTTGGTGGCCCTGTCTGCCTATGCCTATTGGCTTGGGGTAGGTGGCTTGATGGATCAATACGGTGTCAAAGGCGAAGTGCCTGAACTGGCCGATGCTGAGCTTATCAAGGGCGGCAAACGGGAAGACTTCCCCATCCCTGAAGCCATTAAGCAGCAGTTGACGGTAGATCAACGCGCCAATCTGCCGGGCCGGGGTTATCCTTCAATACCCAAACCTGAATTGGCTTATGATCCGGCCCGCGGTGAGCAGGTTTATCAGGCCCATTGTCAGGCGTGTCATGGCGCCGATGGTCAGGGGCAAGCGATAGCCGGTGTGTATGCCTTGCCACCGCTTTGGGGACCGCAGAGTTTTAACTGGGGCGCCGGAATGCATAGGGTCAACACGGCTGCCTTCTTTATCCACGAGAATATGCCACTGGGCAAGAGTATGCAGCTGACCACTCAACAAGCTTGGGATGTAGCCGCTTATATCAACTCCCATGAACGTCCTCAGGATCCCCGCTTCAAAGGAAAGCTCGAGGAAACCCAAGGCAAGTATCACAAGCATGCCGGTTACTACGGTAAAGAGGTAAAGGGTACCTTGCTGGGCAAAGAGGCTTATCCCATCTTCCCCAAGAAGTCGTAAGGCAAGAGCCTTAATCTATTCGGCGCGCCATAGCAGGCGCGCTTTTTTTATTTGGTAGTACAGGGTTGGGAACTTGACTCTGTGGTTTTGGCCCGGGGGAGGTAATTGACTGACTGAAGCCATTAAAAAGTAAAAGGCCGATCTCAGGGGAGGACCGGCCTTGGATACTGATGGGCTCAAACGGAGATGAGCCTAAGCATCACGCTCTGCTCGGATGATCAGAGGTTGTTTTCCAGGTACTGGCGGATAGCTGTGTCGTTAAAGACACAGGCGTGGTTGCCGCCGAAACCGACTTCGAGAGCGAAAACGCCATCGCCGATACGCATATTCTTGGCTTCTTCGGCATTGTCGTTGATGTTCTTGATATGCAGAGTCTTGATCTGCGCAACAATCTCTTCCTTGGCGTCCTGGTCGTTGGCGAGTTCTTTAAACGCGGATTTGACACGATCCAGTGCATAGGTGGGCACGTACATGATCTCTTTGGCGCTGTCGAAACTGTCCCAGTCAAAGGTTACGTCCAGGTCGGCATCCAGAATGCTCTTCATGTCCTGTTTGAACTCAACCACATACTGCTCTTCGATAGAGCGCTTCCATTGTTTTTCTTGTAAACCCATTATTTCCTTCTCTATAAGTTGAGGAGAGCGCGTACTGGCTACTCAAGCAACCGATTTACGCCCCCAAATCATATCCCTTGGTTTGTTTCCAAGGAGGTAAACCGGGGCCAGTCTACCTATTTTGTGGCATGGGATCCATAGGGTTATAACCGAAAAATGCTTCCTTAAAAATAAATTAAAAACTCAGCTAATCAATGAGATTGGTTGTTTCTGTCCGGTGACAGGTTCTTTGTTCGTGATCAGAAACACTCGTTGGCAACTCTCTAGCGCTGATGACAAATCCTCGCTGTGATAGGGGCGGAAAGTCCCTGGGTTACTATGCTTAGCGTTATACTGAGGCGGTGGTCGCTGCGCCTTATCACCGACTTCTGGGGTTGAAATTCGGCATTGGCTTAAGCAGGGGGCGCAGCAGATGTGGGCCGCAGTTTGCTCCATTATGATGGGGAGTCTTGGCTATTGGCTGCAGCAATATCGGGGGAAATGCTTACTCTTTGTCAGGGTGATTACTTTCTTTGGCTTGGCAGTTCAGCTTCTGTCTATTGGCAAGCAGTGTACCTTGGGGCAAGATGAAATAGGCCGTATGCCGTTTTACTGTGAAAGCCCAGATTACAGGCCTGCCTGCTGTGTTGTGCTTCTTGCAAAGGACTATGACCATTTGCTGCGAACCACGCCTTGCATCCAGGCCCATAAGCCGACGCAGAGCACACATGGGACTTGTTCGCACCTTCCCTAATTAAGCTTGCCCGTTCAATCAGGATTACAAGGATTGTCATGACTCAGACTCACTATATTGCCCGTTGCCATTGTGGCGGGGTTCAGTTGGCGCTCACTTTTCCCGAAGGAGTGAACAATGTTCGCCGTTGTGATTGCTCCATGTGTCGCCGCCGTGGTGCGCCGGTAGCCTCTGTATCCTTGGCTAATCTCAAGCTGGTGAGCGGCGCAGAGCTCACCAGCTGTTATCAGTTCAATACCCATACCGCCAAACATTATTTCTGTAGTCGCTGCGGTATCTATACTCATCATCAAAGGCGCTCGAATCCACAGGAGTATGGCGTTAATCTGGGGTGCATTGACGAGTTGGATCCCTTTGCTTTCAAGGATGCTCCCGTGATGGATGGCATCAATCATCCTGCTGACAGGGAGGCTTCATGACCGAAAAGTCCGCCGCTCGTTGTCCTGTATGCCAACAAGCCAACCAATGCGCCATGGCGGCCGGTACCGATCCTGCGCTTTGCTGGTGCATGAAGGCCGACTTCAGTTACCTGGAACTGGCGCTGCGGGATATTCCCAAGCACAGTTGTATCTGCCGACACTGCTTAATCAATATAAAGAAAAATGCCGCTCACCATGAGTGAGCGGCATTTTTACCGAGTCTATTTAATCCGCAGGATCAGCTGCGGTCATCACGACGACGGGGCTTACGATCCGGACGACGCTCTCCTGAGTGCTTGCGAGGGCGACGAGCTGGACGCTGTTCACCTTCGAAGCTCTGGCTACCGGCTTCACGGATATTGATAGGCTTGCCACATACCCGAACTTTCTTCAGGTGCGCCAGTACGTCTTTAGGCATACCGGCAGGCAGATCGACTGTAGTCAGAGAGTCAAACAGTTGGATCTGGCCTATGTAACGGCTGTCGATACTGGCTTCGTTGGCGATGGCACCTACGATATTGCCCACACCCACGCCGTGCTCACGACCCACATCCAGCACGTAACGGCACATCTGCAGATCCGGGTTATCCTTCAGGGATTCGGCCTTGCCGAGATCGCCGGGAACCGGACGAGAGTCGCGACGACGCGAACCGCGATCTTCCCGTGAACCACGATCGTCGCGTGAGCTGCGATCATCACGGCTGTCACGCTGACGCTCCTGGATCGGAGGCAACTGCAGCGGACGCTCTTGCTGTACCTGTTGCAGCAGTGCGGCCGCCAGAATATCTGTGTCCACTTCCAACTGCTGACACAGCTGAGCCACAGCGCCTTTCATAAAGTCCAGCTCTTCGTTGGCTATGGTGGCAGCAACCTGTTCGCCAAGGCGAGACAGACGGCGCTCGGCCACAGTCTCAGGGCTTGGCACCTTCATCGGGGAAATACGACTGTTGGTGGCACGCTCAATGGTGCGCAGCATGCGCATCTCTCTGTGGGTCACAAACAGAATCGCCATCCCGGTACGACCGGCGCGGCCGGTACGACCGATACGGTGTACATAGGCTTCGGTATCGTAAGGGATGTCATAGTTGACCACGTGACCGATACGCTCAACGTCCAGACCACGGGCGGCAACGTCGGTGGCAATCAAAATGTCCAGCTTACCGGACTTGAGTTGATCCACGGCGCGCTCACGGGCCTGTTGGTTCATATCACCGTGCAGTGGTGATGAGGCGTAACCGCGGGCTTCCAGCTTCTCGGCCAGTTCCACACAAGAGTTACGGGTACGCACAAAAATGATGATACCTTCGGTGTTTTCCACTTCGAGCACACGTACCAGGGCTTCCAGCTTGTTGTGCTGGGACACCTGTACAAAGCGTTGCTCGATGGAGTCTACCGTGGTGTGGCTGGCGGCAATGCTGATGGTGGCAGGGTTGTTCAGGTGCTTGTTGGCAACCCGCTTGATCTGCTCAGGCATAGTGGCAGAGAACAGTGCCAGCTGACGCTCGGCCGGAGTATGATCCAAGATCCACTCGATATCGTCGATAAAGCCCATTTTCAGCATTTCATCGGCTTCATCAAGCACCAGAGCCTTGAGGCTGTCGAGCTTGAGGGTGCCACGGCGCATATGGTCCATGACCCGGCCTGGTGTACCAACGACTACCTGAGGGCCGCGACGCAGCGCCTGCAGTTGTTGGTGCATGCTTTGACCGCCATAGATAGGCAGTACATGGAAACCTTTCATGAATTTGGCATAGCTGGAGAAAGCTTCAGCTACCTGTACCGCCAGTTCGCGGGTTGGTGCCAGCACCAGAATTTGCGGTGCGTTGAGGTTATGATCTGTTGCATTAAGCAGAGGCAGAGCGAAGGCACCGGTTTTACCTGTACCTGTCTGTGCCTGGCCGAGAATATCTTGGCCCGCCATCAGGGGGGCGATACTCGCGGCTTGAATTGGGGTCGGGTTCTCGTAGCCGAGCTCATCTAGAGCACGCAGCAACGCCTCGGAGAGGCCGAGTTCTCGGAAAGTTTTTTCACTGGATGACATGGGTTGTAGCCTTGTGGACGCGTCTGGATGACGCAGAAAGTTTCACAGACAGAAAATCAACCCCGTGTCGATTTCCCGCACCGAAAACGCCAGATTATAACAGCGAAATCTGCTATTTTCCACGATTAAAGGTATTTTTATGGCAAATTTAAAGCAAATAGTAGGCCAACTATCGGTTTTGTAACTGTTCCGATGGCAGTCGCAGCAGCAGATCGGCTGCTTCGGCCACGGCGCCGATAAAAGGATAATCCAGTCTGTCGGGCGTGTCATCACGGGTATGGTACTGGGCGTGGGCAGGGACACCGAAGTAGAGCCAGGGAAGCCCCGCCCGGTGGAAAGGGTAATGATCCGAGGCCCTGAGCCAATCACTGCGCTGAACGCTGCGACCAATAGGGCGCGGATGACTGGGGCGAATGCACAGCCCTGTGCCCGCCATCAGATAGTCGCTGAAGTCATCATAGTGGCGGAAATAGCGGCTGCCTTCGAGGTAGATGGCATAAGGAAGCCCGGGCCTGCCTATCATATCCAGATTGACCGCCAGCGAGATGTGCTCGGCAAAACCGCTTTGCTGTAATGCGCTCA
Organism: Shewanella sp. ECSMB14102; assembly: GCF_000813075.1. Classification (NCBI taxonomy): domain Bacteria; kingdom Pseudomonadati; phylum Pseudomonadota; class Gammaproteobacteria; order Alteromonadales; family Shewanellaceae; genus Shewanella; species Shewanella sp. ECSMB14102. Next base: position 70,271 of record NZ_JWGX01000009.1, on the reverse strand, counting down.
CCAAGGCCTTGCTGCCATAGAGTCCCGGCTCTTCGGCGTCACTGGCAATAAACAGCAGGTTGTAGCGACCGGGCGCTTGTTTGACTCTTTGGGCGATGGCCAGTAAGGCTGCCACACCAGAGGCGTTGTCGTCGGCCCCCGGATAAAAGCCCGGGCCGCGATCGCCCAGATGATCATAGTGGGCAATCAGCAGGCGCCACTCAGTGGTCGGCCGGGCTGCCGGTAGCCAGCCCAGCAGGTTGATGCCCCGAGCGTCGGCAAAGCCATCGACATAGTTGAATGAGTGTTGAAAGCCGCTCAGAGTCTCGGCCAGGGGCGGAAATATCGAAGAGAGCGGCTGCAGGCCGATTTGTTCAAAGCGCTCTGTGAGATACTCGCGGCTGAGCGCAGCACCTTGGGTGCCGCTGCGCCGACCTTGCAGTCTGGGCGAGGCAAGTACTTCGACATCCTGTTGCAGCTGCTTTGTCTCGGCCCAGTTTAGTTGAATCTCAGCGCCGCAGCGTTCGGGCGAACTGCTGCAACCGGCAGCAAGCATCGGCAATATCAATAGGAGTGCCCACAGCGGCGGGTGAATAGAGAGTGTCATCGGCATCCTGCCTCCGGCAAGGGTAATCAACTCAAGCTATGTTGCAGTTTATACCATTCCCCGAGACAGGTTTGCCTGCTTATTTCGCGGCTTGTGCCACGCCGCCCTGATAGCTAGGCGGTAGGGTATTGCCGCCGTGGCTGGCCGAAGGCGTATCTGCCTTTGTTCTGCCCTTGAGCTTGAATACCTCAATACCCGACACCAAATGACGCTTGGCGCCTATGGTGACCAGCGTCGCCGGGGGCAGAGCACTGGGTTCCACAAGCGCCGTGCGGCCATCGGGCAGGGCGACTGTGGTGCCGTCCGGGCCGGAATGCACCACTTCACCCAAATAGCGTTTGCAGTTGCCTACCAAGGGGTCAAAAGCCGCCAGCAATAAACCCGCCATAAAGATAACCAGGGCCAATAACAGTAGTCTGTTGCCTGTCACAGTCACCTCACAGCATAGGCTTCAGGAAGCGGGCGGTATGGGACTCTGGATGCTCGGCCACCTGCTCCGGGGTGCCGGCCACCAGAATGGTGCCGCCACCCGAGCCACCTTCCGGCCCCAGATCCACTATCCAGTCGGCTGTTTTTATCACATCCAGATTGTGTTCAATCACCACTATGGTGTTGCCCTGGGACTTGAGTCTGTGCAGTACATCCAGCAGCAGCTGGATATCGGCAAAGTGCAGCCCTGTGGTGGGTTCATCCAGAATATAGAGGGTCTTGCCGGTATCCCGCTTCGACAGCTCTTTAGCCAGTTTGACCCGCTGAGCCTCGCCGCCGGAAAGGGTAGTGGCGCTCTGGCCCAAACGTATATAAGACAGACCGACATCCATCAGGGTTTGCAGTTTACGGGCAATGGCCGGCACCGCATCGAAGAACACACGGGCTTCCTCGACCGTCATCTGCAGCACTTCGTGAATGTTCTTGCCCTTGTACTTCACTTCCAGCGTTTCACGGTTGTAGCGCTTGCCTTTACAGACATCGCAAGGCACGTACACATCCGGCAGGAAGTGCATTTCTACTTTAATAAGGCCGTCACCCTGACAGGCCTCACAGCGGCCGCCCTTGACGTTGAAGGAGAAACGCCCCGGCTGATAGCCGCGGGTACGGGATTCCTGAGTCGCCGAAAACAGCTCGCGGATCGGGGTAAATATGCCGGTATAGGTGGCCGGGTTGGAGCGCGGCGTGCGGCCTATGGGGCTTTGATCTATATCTACCACCTTGTCGCACAGTTCCATGCCCTCGATACGCTCATAAGGCGCCGGCTCTTCGGCGGTGGCGCCGTTGAGCATGCGATGGGCAATCTTGAAGAAGGTGTCGTTGATCAGGGTGGACTTACCCGAGCCGGATACCCCGGTGACACAGGTCAGCAGCCCGACCGGGATCTCCAGATCTACCTGTTTGAGGTTGTTGCCGCTGGCACCGAATAGCTTGATCATCTTGCCGGGATCGCAGGGCACCCGACCTCCGGCTACGGTGATCTTTTTCTTGCCGGACATATATTGGCCGGTGACAGAGGCTTCACAGGCCATGATGGCGTTGATGTCACCGTCACAGATCACTTCACCGCCATGAACCCCGGCGCCGGGGCCGATATCGATAATATGATCCGCCATGCGGATGGCATCTTCATCGTGTTCGACCACAATCACAGTGTTGCCCAAGTCCCGCAGGTGAGTGAGGGTGTTGAGCAGGCGCTCGTTGTCGCGCTGATGCAAACCAATCGAAGGCTCATCGAGTACATACATCACCCCGACCAGACCGGCGCCGATTTGGCTGGCCAGGCGGATCCGCTGCGCCTCGCCACCTGAGAGGGTTTCTGCCGAACGAGATAAACTCAGGTAGTTTAGGCCGACATTGACCAAAAAGCCCAGGCGATCGCCCACTTCCTTGAGGATCTTCTCGGCTATCTGCGCCTTTTGCCCCTCAAAGCTCAGGGTGGCGAAGTAGTCGCTGGCCTCACCAATGGACCAGGTGGTCAATTCCGGCAGGTTGATATTGCCGATAAACACGTTGCGGGCCTCTTCGCGCAGGCGTGAGCCGCCACAACTGGAACAGGCCTGGTTGCTGATGTACTTGGCCAGCTCTTCACGCACCGAGTTGGACTCTGTCTCTCGGTAGCGTCTGTCCATGTTGTTGAGGATCCCCTCGAACGGATGGTTGCGAACCACTACATCGCCGCGATCGTTGATATAACGGAAGGCGACATTCTCTTTGCCTGAGCCGTAGAGCACTATTTGCTTCACCTTGGCGGGGAGGTCGCCAAAGGGAGTTTCCACATCGAAGCCGTAATGCTCGGCCAGTGAGGTGAGCATCTGGAAATAGTAGAAGTTGCGTCTGTCCCAGCCACGAATGGCACCGCCCGCCAACGACAGCTCATCGTTGGTGATCACCCGATCGGGATCGAAAAACTGCTGTACCCCGAGGCCGTCACAGGTCGGGCAGGCACCCGCGGGGTTGTTGAAGGAAAACAGCCTGGGTTCCAACTCGGCCATGGAGTAACCACAGTGAGGGCAGGCGAAGTTGGCGGAGAACAGCAACTCTTCATTGCTGCCTTCCTCCATGCTGGCCACAGTGGCCACGCCGCCGGACAGCTCCAGTGCGGTTTCGAAAGATTCCGCCAGCCGCTGCTGCAGATCCTCGCGCACCTTGAAGCGGTCAACCACCACATCGATATTGTGTTTTACATGCAGATCCAGCGCCGGTGGGTCGGAAAGATCGCACACCTCGCCATCGATACGGGCGCGAATATAGCCCTGGGCCGCCAGGTTCTCCAGTAATTTGACATGCTCACCCTTGCGGCCCTGCACTACGGGAGCCAACAGCATCAGGCGCTCGCCTTCGGGGCGTTCCAGCACCTTGTCTACCATCTGGCTGACGGTTTGTGCCGCCAGCGGCTGGCCGTGAACCGGACAACGGGGCTCGCCCACGCGGGCAAACAACAATCTGAGATAGTCGTAGATTTCGGTAATGGTTCCCACGGTAGAACGAGGGTTGTGGGAAGTGGACTTTTGTTCAATCGATATTGCCGGGCTCAGGCCTTCGATATGATCCACATCCGGTTTTTCCATCAGACTCAAAAATTGGCGGGCATAGGCCGATAGGGATTCCACATAGCGCCGCTGACCTTCGGCGTAGAGGGTATCGAAGGCGAGAGAAGATTTGCCCGAGCCAGATAAGCCTGTAATAACAATGAGTTTGTCTCGGGGAATGGTCAGATTGATGTTCTTGAGATTGTGGGTTCTGGCACCGCGGATGTCTATCTTGTCCATCAGTCTCTACTTTGGCTAATCACTGGAGAAAAAGAGCACAAGTATCACATATTTTGCCTTGTGCCGATAGCGGCGACGCATTTGTGCTACTGACACCATACTGTCAGTAGCAAGCCCTCAGCCGAGGGCTGAGGGCGACTTGGGTTTTTCTCTTTGAGCTGTTCAAAACCTTCGTGGTAACATGCGCTCCCTTAAAAAATTCTTAATCCAGGGCAAAAACTATGGCCAACGGTGGACTTTCCGGCACTGAAAGAAAAGTCGCGTTCTCATTAGCCAGTGTGTTTGGGCTGCGCATGATGGGCTTGTTTATGATCATGCCTGTCTTCGCGCTCTATGGACAAGATCTCAAAGGCTTCTCACCTCTGTGGGTGGGTATTGCTATCGGCGCCTATGGTCTGACTCAAGCGATACTGCAGATCCCCATGGGGATACTGTCAGACAGAATTGGCCGCAAACCGGTGATCCTCGGCGGCCTGTTGGTGTTTGCTCTTGGCAGTGTTTTGGCTGCTATGTCCGACAGCATCTACGGCGTTGTCGCCGGCCGCGCCTTGCAGGGCATGGGCGCCATTGCCGCTGCCGTGCTGGCATTGGCGGCGGATCTTACCCGGGATGAACAACGCACCAAGGTGATGGCCATCATAGGTATGTGCATAGGTTTCTCCTTTGCCTTATCGCTGTTGGTGGGGCCTGTGGTGGCGCAGCATCTTGGGCTATCGGGCTTGTTTGCCCTGACGGCGGGCCTGGCGTTGCTGGGAATGCTGATAGTGCAGTTGTTGGTGCCAAACCCTGTGGCTCATGCGCCCAAGGGCGATACCATGGCGGAACCGGGCAAGCTGAAAAATATGCTTAAAGATCCACAGCTATTTCGCCTCGATGCCGGTATTTTTATTCTGCATTTGGTGCTGACGGCGGTATTCGTGGCATTGCCGCTGGACTTGGTCGATGCCGGTCTTGTTAAAGAAAAGCACTGGATGCTGTACTTCCCGGCCTTTGTCGGCGCCTTCTTTTTGATGGTGCCGCTGATCATCATTGGCGTGAAGCGCAATAATACCAAGGGGATGTTTCAGTTTGCTTTGGTGATCATGCTGGCATCTTTGCTGGCGATGGCGCTGTTTTCCCATAGTCTTTGGGTGTTGGCGGTCGCCATAGTGGCCTTTTTTACCGGTTTTAATTACTTGGAAGCCTCGCTGCCCAGCCTGATCGCCAAGTTTTGTCCCGTGGGGGCCAAAGGTTCGGCCATGGGGGTGTATTCTACCAGTCAGTTTCTCGGCGCCTTCTGTGGCGGTTTGCTCGGTGGTGGCGCCTATCAAATCATGGGCGCTGCCGGAGTGTTTAGTGTGGCAGTGGTGCTGCTGATTATCTGGCTGGCATTGACCCTGGGAATGAAAAATCCTGTGCTGCTCAAGAGTTACACTCTAGAGGCTCAAGTGAGTGGTCGAGAGCAGGCGCAGAAGATGGCCGCTGAGCTTTCTCAATTGCCGGGGGTTGCCGAGGCCATAGTGGTTTTGGAAGAAAAAGTCGCTTACCTCAAGGTGAACGATCAATTCGATTTAAGACGAGCCAGAGCTGTGTTAGGCTCTGTCAATTAAGCTAAGTTTAAGTGAAAATCGCAGGAGATTTCGATGGCCAGTCGTGGTGTTAATAAGGTAATTCTGGTGGGCAATCTGGGGCAGGACCCAGAGGTGCGCTACATGCCAAACGGCAACGCCGTAGCGAATATCACAGTGGCCACCAGTGAGTCATGGAAAGACCAGCAGGGCCAACAGCAAGAGCGCACCGAGTGGCACAGGGTTGTCATGTTCGGCAAGCTGGCTGAAATTGCCGGTGAGTACCTGCGCAAAGGCTCGCAAGTGTATCTGGAAGGCAAGCTGCAGACCCGCAAGTGGAAAGATCAGAGCGGTCAGGATAAGTACACCACTGAAGTGGTTGTCGATATGGGCGGTACTATGCAGATGCTGGGTGGCCGTAACCAAAATCAAGGTGGTATGAGCCAGGGCGGCAACCAGGGCGGTATGAACCAAGGTGGTATGAACCAAAACCAAGGTGGTTACGGCGGTGGTCAGGCACAGTCTCAGTCCCAATACAATGCGCCACAGCAGTCCGGCGGCTATCAGCCCAAGCCTGCTCAGCAGCCACAGCAGCCACAGCAGCAGTACAACGCGCCGCAGCAGCAAAGTTATGGTCAGCAGCAGAACTCAGGTTATGCGCCCAAGCCACAGCAGCCTGCGCCACAACAGGCGGCTCCACAGCAGCGTCCGGCACCACAGCCTCAGCCACAACAGCAGAACTACACGCCGGATCTGGATGACGGCTGGGATGATGATATCCCATTCTGAGGTCTATTGGAGATAGGCACTTGTGCTTATATACCAGAAAAAGCCACTGCAACTGCAGTGGCTTTTTGCTTGGCGCCTCTCGAGCTATAGTCGCGGCTCTTTTGGTGGTAATAGCTTGAAGCTCGAAAGCGGGCCATTGCTTGTTTGGCTCCGTCTCCTTGAACCTGACCAGGCCTTTAGCAATATTATCGGCGTCATGGACGCTTAACTGAGATGCTTTCCTGATTAGGTACAGATGCGCTTTTGGTCTCAAGTCAGTGCCCGCTATGCCTGATTCGCCAATAGCGGCAGGATATTTTTGGTAAAAATTGACAATCTTTACATTTGTGAGTGGCTTATCTGTCGTTTAGTGTTTGATGGTTTTTTAGGCGGTGGGTCAATTTGACTTGATGACGGTTATTCTGCTCCCTCGGTTTGCTACTGCAGATAGTGTAAAGGTGTTACTGATGTAATACTTTGTTTTATCTGTTATATTCGTTCATTCAGTTATTTCCCCTTGTCTTAGTTGTCGGCTTTTTTAGCACTATCCTTTTCTTTTTCCCGTCGATTGAACCTCAGTTAATGGCTATTCATCCTGCCTTTTTCGTTAATGGGACAAAATTTACCTATATATTTGGACAAAATGTCTTTTGGTGTATTTTTTGTTCGTTTTGGCTTTATAAACTATTTTAAGTCTATTTGTTGGGTTTTAGTTCTGTATCTATATCATTTTATGGTTCAAGATGTCATAGCTATCTCTTTGTGATCCTGGTCTCGTGTCATTATTTGTTATCCTGAGTGTCTTTAAGGATAATCCTACATGAAGTGTGGTCTTTAATTTTACTGCACTCGGTAGGTCGCCGCCGAAAGGGGTGACCCCCATCAAAACTCATAACGACAAGAGTGTGAGGACGCTATGAACAGACGTCAGTTTTTCAAACTGTGCGCTGCCGGGGCGGCAACTTCAGCCATATCTGCGCTGGGGTTGTTGTCCGAGAAGGCTTATGCCGCAGTTCGGGAATTCAAACTACTCAGAGCTAAAGAGACCCGCAACAACTGCCCGTATTGCTCGGTGGGTTGTGGCTTGCTTATGTATAGCCAAGGCAGCGGTGGCAAAAACTCTGAACATGCCATTTTTCATATTGAAGGTGATGCCGATCATCCGGTAAACCGTGGGGCGCTCTGCCCTAAAGGCGCAGGCCTGGTGGACTATGTTAACAGTCCGCACCGTCTGCAGTACCCTGAGTATCGCGCTCCGGGTAGCAATGAATGGAAGCGTATCAGTTGGGGCGAAGCTTACAAGCGTATTGCCCGTTTGATGAAAGACGATCGTGATGCCAACCTGATTGAGAAGAACGCCGATGGCGTAACAGTCAACCGTTGGTTGACTACAGGGATGATGACCTCATCCGGTATGGCGAACGAGAGTGGTTTTGCGACTCAAAAGTTTGCTCGTTCTCTTGGCTTAGTCGCCATCGATACCATTGCACGTAACTGACACTCCCCAACGGTAGCAAGTCTTGCTCCAACATTTGGGCGCGGTGCCATGACCAACCACTGGATCGACATCAAGAACTCTAATGTAGTGATCATTATGGGCGGTAATGCTGCAGAAGCGCACCCTGTCGGTTTCGGCTGGGTCACGGAAGCTATGCAACATAACAATGCCAAATTGATTGTGGTTGACCCTCGTTTCAACCGTAGTGCTGCTTTGGCCGATCACTATGCTCCTATCCGCTCAGGCACAGACATTGCGTTCTTGCTGGGTGTGATCCGCTATCTGATCTCCACCAACCAGATCAACTTCGACTATGTGAAGGCCTATACCAACGCCAGCTATCTGGTGCGGGAAGACTTTGAATTCCACGAAGGTCTGTTCTCAGGTTTTGATGAAGAGAAGGGCGACTACGATAAAGAATCCTGGTTCTATCAACTCGACGAAAACGGCTATGCCAAGGTGGATGAATCCCTTGAGCACCCTCGTTGTGTGTGGAACCTGCTGAAACAGCACGTAGAACGTTACGACTTTGCCACTGTCAGCAACATCACAGGGACACCGGTAGACGACTACCAAGTGGTCTGTGAGGCGATTGGCAGCACTTACACCAAAGACAGGGCGGCGACCTTTATGTATGCCCTGGGCTGGACTCACCACAGTAAGGGTGCGCAGAACATTCGTACCATGGCGATGGTGCAGTTGCTGTTGGGTAACATTGGCCAGTTGGGTGGCGGGGTTAACGCCTTGCGTGGTCACGCCAACGTTCAGGGTTCTACCGATATGGGTCTGCTGTGTCAGAGCCTACCGGGCTACCTTAAGCTACCCAATGATAAAGACGTCAATCTGCAGACTTATCTGGATCACTATACGCCTAAGCCGTTGCGTCCGGGTCAGACCAACTATTGGCAAAACTATCCCAAGTTCTTTATCTCGCAAATGAAGGGCTTCTGGGGCAAGCATGCCACAGCTGAAAACGACTTTGGTTATGACTGGTTGCCTAAGTGGGATCAGATGTATGACTTTGGCCGCTATCTTGACATGATGTATCGCGGTCAGATCAACGGTTGTATTGTGCAGGGGGTTAACGCGATTAACTCTATGCCTAACCGCAACAAGAACCTCAAGGCGTTGAGCAAGCTCAAGTATTTGATTGTACTTGATAACTTGGCATCTGAAACCGCGACCTTCTGGCAACATGAGCCGGATTACAACGAAGTTGATACCGCCAGTATCCAAACGGAAGTGTTCCGTCTGCCCACAACCTGTTTTGCTGAGGAAGAAGGTTCCATCGTCAACTCGGGTCGCTGGATGCAGTGGCACTACAAGGGTGCCAATGCTCCCGGCGAATCCATGCCCGACTCTGAGATTGTGGCCGGCATTTTGCTGGAGATGAAAAAGCTGTATCGCGAAGAGGGCGGTAAACTGCCTGAGCCTGTGGAAGCGGTCAAGTGGGACTATGCCGATCCGCATAACCCAAGCTCGGTGGAGCTGACCAAAGAGTTGAACGGATACGATGTTAACACCGGCCGTCAACTGAGCAGCTTTAGTGAACTCAAGGACGATGGCAGCACCGCCTGTGCCTGTTGGATCTATGCCGGTTCCTGGACCGAGCAAGGCAACCAGATGGCACGCCGTGACAACCATGATCCATCCGGCAAGGGGATAACCCCGGGATGGGCATTTGCTTGGCCTGCCAACCGCCGGGTGCTCTACAACCGCGCCTCTTGTGATGTCAACGGTAAGCCTTGGGATCCAAAACGCACCATAGTCGAGTGGAAGGATGGCAAGTGGGAAGGCATAGACGTGCCTGACTTCAACGCCAAGCTCAATCCACAGGACAGCGCGCACCCATTCATCATGCAGGCAGAAGGTGTGGGCCGTTTGTTCGCCCTGAAGCTGCTGAAAGAAGGGCCGTTCCCTGAGCACTATGAGCCGGTGGAATCACCAATCGGGACCAACCCATTGCATCCTAAAGTGGTGCACAGCCCAGTGCTGCGTTGGTTTGAGGGTGTGAAAGAAACCATAGGCACCAAAGAGGAGTTCCCTTACGCCTGTACCACATACTCGCTCACTGAACACTTTAACTTCTGGACGACTCACTGCCGTTTGGCGGCGATCTCCATGCCAGAGACCTTTGTGGAAATGAACGAGCAGTTGGCAGCAGAAAAAGGCATCAAGAATGGTGATTTGGTGAAGGTGAGCTCCAAGCGTGGCCACATCTTTACCAAGGCTCTGGTGACCAAGCGTTTGCAGCCACTGCAAGTCAATGGTCAAACGGTACACACCCTGGGTATTCCACGTCACGGTAGTCATAACGCCCTCACCAAGAAGGCATATACCTGTAACGTGCTGACCACAGAGATGGGTGATGCCAACACGGGTGTTCCTGAGTACAAAGCGTTCCTGGTGAACGTTGAGAAGGCGGAGGTCTGATAATGGCAACACAAGATATTATTCGACGCTCAGGCACCTCAGCGGCAACGCCGGCATCGCAAACTCGGATTGGTGATATCAAGCAGGTAGCAAAACTGTTTGATGCGACTAAGTGTAACGGTTGTAAGGCCTGTCAGGTGGCGTGTTCCGAATGGAACGATCTGCGTGAAGAAGTGGGCAGTTTCGAGGGCAGTTATCAAAACCCGATGAAACTCTCCGGCCAGGTCTGGACCTTGATGGAGTACAACGAGGTGATGGACGAGCGCAACAAGTTGCGCTGGCAGTTCACTCACTCAGCTTGTATGCACTGCGCCGATCCTGCCTGTCTCAAGGCGTGTTCGACCGCAGGCGCCATTATCCAGCACGCCAACGGGGTAGTGGATTTCGATTCAGACAAGTGTGTTGGTTGCGGTTACTGCGCCAGTGCCTGTCCGTTCGATATCCCCAAAATCGACCCCAAGGATAACAAGGCCTACAAGTGCACCATGTGTTCCGACCGCTTGGCAGTCGGACTGGAGCCTTCTTGCGTCAAGACCTGTACCACAGGCGCACTGCGCTTCGGTACTCGTGAAGACATGTTGTTCTATGCCGACAAGCGGGTGGCCGAGCTCAAAGAGCGTGGCTTTGCCAAGGCTGGGTTGTACAACCCGGAAGGTGTGGGTGGCACAGCGATGATGATGATATTGCACGATGTCACTCAGCCCGAAAGCTACAACATGCCGGAAGATCCACAGATCCCACTGTCTGTCACTCTGTGGCAGGACTGGGTCAAGCCTCTGGGTACTGTGGGGATCCTGGCAACAGCTGCTGTGGCTTGTCTGCACAAGATCACCGTTGGTCGCAACATAGTCGAAGAGGATCAACCCGGTTATCAGCCGCCTGAGGAAGATCAGCAAGCGGCTCAGAAAGAGGAGGACGGCAAATGAGCAAGCATCACAAGCAAGAGATGATAGTGCGTCATAAGCTGTTTGACCGCATCTGCCACTGGTTCATTGTGGCGGCAGGTTTGGTCACCTTTCTGACCGGGTTTTCGTTCTTTTATCCTTCCTTCCAGTGGATGGGGGCTATTGCGGGCACGCCTCAATTGGCGCGCTTCGTTCACCCCATTGCCGGGTTGTTTATGTGTCTGCCGCTGATGTTGATGTTGGTGCGTTACTACCATCACAACAAGTGGGAGAAGAACGACCTGAAATGGATGCTGTCCATCAAGGATGTGATGTTTGAGAACGAGGACAAGATCCCGCCTATCGGCCATTACAACCCTGGGCAAAAGGTGCTGTTCCGTGCTTTCGTGGTGACCTCCATCGGACTGACGGTGACTGGTTTCATCATGTGGCAGCCCTATTTTGCACCTTATTTCTCAGCCACTACCATTGGCTGGGCGATTCTGGTGCACGCCATCTGTGCTCTCATCATGCTGATTTTCGTGATGGTGCACTTCTGGATGGCGACCTGGGTAGAAGGTTCGGTTGCGGGCATGCTTTACGGCAAGGTCTCCAAGGCCTGGTGCCGTAAGCACCACCCCAGAATGCTGGAAGAAGATTCGGAAGCGGAGAAACACTAAATGAGTCAAACAGCCGAGATACCCCTGGCCCCCGGCAGCGAGTCGCCGCTGGAGCTCAAACCACTGAAAGCCGCCGATCCTGTCAGCGTTTATCTGCGCAGAGCCAAGCGTCTGGAAGTGTTGGCCAAGGACTCGCCGCTGGCTGATTACCTGGAGCTGTGTCGCCGTTTGGTCGCCGTACAGGCCAAACTGGCGGCGGAGGAAGACTTCGGTCTTCCTCCCGCCTGGGACAAGTCCGAGGGGTTGCCCCTCGCAGACTTGGGTCCCAGTGCCGACAGCTATTGGCAGAGTTTGCTGCAGCAACTGCTCAGTGAACTCCTGCCTCAGGTGGATGAGTCGGTCGCCCGGGTGCTGCGTCTTTTGATGCAACAGGCCCCCGAGCAATTGAGTGCCTGGGGGCAGGCGCTGCGTCAGGGCAACCTGAGTGCAGTGCCCGCCAGGTTCAGTCTGTTTCTGTGGGCTGCCATGGGGCTTTATTGGTCTCACTGGGCGCCGGCAGTTATTCAGCGCATGGATCAGCGCCAGGTCAAACAGCAGAGCCTGTGTCCGGTTTGTGGCAGTCATCCGGTTGCCAGCGTGATAGTCGATGAACCCAGAGCCGGTTTGCGTTATCTGCATTGCAGCCTGTGTGAGAGCGAGTGGCACTTCATACGTGCCCATTGCACTTGCTGCGGGCATGACAAGGAGATGACCCTCTGGTCTTTGGACGACTATCAGGCCGAAGTTCGCATCGAAAGCTGCGAGGCCTGTCATGGTTATACCAAGATGATGTTCCTCGAAAAGTCGCCGCTGATGGATGTGGCCGCCGATGATTTGGCGACCCTGATGCTCGACAGTCAGCTCAACGAGAAAGGCTATGGTGCCACCACTGTCAATCCTTTGTTGCTGGCCCACGAGACGGAAGACAGCGAGTAACCAGCTAGTAAGAAAGCCGGGAGGGCTAAGGCCCTCCCTTTATTCAGTCAATGATGAAACAGATGATGACCCAAACTGCCGATACCCTCAAAGACCTCTATCGGGCTTTGCCTTCCATGGATAGCCTGCTGGCCGAGCCAGCGCTGGCTCCGCTGCTGAGCCGCTTTGGCAAGGCCGCCGTCAAACAGGCGTTGGATGGACAACTTCGGCTGGCAAGAGCCGGGATAGGCCGTGAGCAACGCCTGCCCGACTGGTGTCACTCACACCAAGCCTTGTATGGCATTTTGGTTGATCAGCTGTCCAGCGATTATCGCCATAGTTTACGGCCGGTATGGAACCTCACCGGCACCCTGCTGCACACCAACCTGGGACGGGCGCAGCAGTCCGAGGCGGCCATAGAGGCCGTCACTTCTGTGATGCGTTACCCGACCCCACTGGAATTTGAGCTGCAGGCCGGCAAGCGCGGCCATAGAGACAATGCCGTCAGCTCACTCATTCACCGCCTCACCGGCGCCGATGCCTGCTGTGTGGTTAACAACAATGCCGCCGCCGTGCTGTTGATGTTGTCGGCGGTGGCCACAGGTAAAGAGGTGATAGTTTCCCGCGGCGAGCTGGTGGAGATAGGCGGCGCCTTCCGGATCCCCGACATCATGCGTCAGGCCGGGGTTACTCTGGTAGAAGTGGGCAGCACCAACCGAACCCATCTCAGGGATTACGAACAGGCGATAACCGAAAACACCGCCGCCATTATGAAGGTGCACACCAGTAACTACCATATTCAGGGCTTTACCGCCTCGGTGGAAGAGTCGCGGCTGGCGACCTTGTGCCGCGAGCATGATATTTCGCTGATCTCGGATCTCGGCAGTGGCTCGCTCACCGACTTGCGCCGCTTCGGGCTCAAGCAGGAACCTACTCCGCAGGCGATGCTGGCCGATGGGGTCGATTTGGTGAGCTTCTCCGGCGACAAGCTGCTTGGTGGCCCTCAGTCCGGGCTGATTGTCGGTAAACAGTCGCTTATCAATAAATTGCAAAGCCATCCGCTCAAGCGGGCGCTGCGCTGCGACAAACTGATTCTGGCGGCGCTGGAAGCCACACTGATCCACTATCTCAACCCGGAAACCCTGGATACTGAACTGCCTATGATGGCCAAGTTCGGCCGCAGTCAGCAACAACTCAAGCTGCTTGGCAGTCGTTTACACCAGGCGTTGCAGCCCCTGTTTGCCCCCGGCTATCAGCTGGAGCTGGTGGAGTGCCGCACCCAGGTGGGCAGTGGCTCACAGCCGGATACCTTCCTGCCTTCGGTGGCGCTGGCGTTCAGCGCCAATCCGGGGGCTAGCCTGATTGAGCTTGAGCAACATTTCAAGCAGGCCGAGCGGCCGGTGATCGGCCGGATCAGTAATGAGCAGTTGCTGCTGGATCTGCGCGGGGTAGACGATGAAGCCGAGCTGCTGGCCGAGCTGAGCACCCTGGGAGTATCGCTGTGATCCTGGTAACTGCCGGCCATGTAGACCATGGCAAGACCAGCCTGATTCGGGCCCTGACCGGGCAAAATACCGACAGATTGCCGGAAGAGAAACGCCGCGGCATGACCATAGATCTGGGTTATGCCTTTATGCCGTTTGCCGACGAACAACGGCTGGCCTTTATCGATGTGCCGGGTCATGAAAAGTTTATCAATAACATGCTGGTGGGCGTCAGTCATGCCAGGCACGCGCTCTTGGTGCTGGCCTGTGATGACGGCGTGATGCCGCAGACCCGTGAACACCTGCAAATTTTAGCCATGTTGCCGCTTAAGAGCCTGACACTGGTGCTTACCAAGAGTGACCTGGTGGAGCGGGCCCGCATCGATGAAGTGGTTGCAGAGAGTGAGGCGCTGCTTTGCGAGTTTGCCCTCAAGGCCTCCGGCGTCTTTAGCGTTTCGGCCAGTAATGGCCAGGGGATCGACTCGCTCAGAGAGCATATTCTGGCGCTGGCATCGAGCGAGCTGCAGCTTGAGAAGGCTTGTATTGCAGCAGACGCGCAGCAGGCCTTTCGCATGACCCTGGATCGGGCATTCAGCGTTAAGGGCGCCGGTTGGGTGGTCACTGGCACAGTGATCAGTGGCAGTGCCAAGGTCGGTGATAACCTCTACAGCTCGGGTCAGAAAGACAAGCTGAGGATCCGCGGCATTCACTGCCAGGGACAGGAGTCGCAGACGGCGTTGCCGGGCACCCGCGTTGCCCTCAATCTCAGTGGTGTCGATAACCACAGAGCGCCGCAGCGCGGCGATTGGCTCAGCAGCTTGCCACAGCCGGATGCCTGTGGTCGCCCTGTGGTGCAGATCCGTGCCTTTGAACCTGTGACTCACTGGCAGAGCGTACATTGCCACCACGGCGCCGAGCATACCCTGGGACGCATATCCCAGTTGACAGAGGCTGATGAGCGCGGCTACAGCCTGGCTGAGCTGGTGTTGGATAAGCCGTTGTTATTATGTCAGGACGACCCCATAGTACTGCGTCACGCCAGTGGCAAGCACACCCTGGGTGCCGCCAGAGTGCTGGCGCTGACTGTACCCAATCGCAAGAAACGCACCGAAGAGCGGCTCGCTCTTATTGGCTGTCTCGCCGATGCCGAAACTCCGGCTGCCGCATTGGCCCACCTCGGTCGGCAACAGGCCTTGGCCGTGGCTGATTTGGCCTGGCGTTGGCAACTGACTGAAGCTGGTTTGACCCGACTCATTCAGGAAGCCGGACTCAGCCGCCACGGCGGCTTCCTGTTGGCACCTGAACTGCTTGAGGCCGAGCAGCAGCACTATTTGTCCTTATTGGAGCAATACCATCAGCAGCACCCGGATCAATTGGGGTTGGGGCGTAATCGCCTGCTGCGTATGAGTCACAGTAAGTTCCCCTTGCCACTTGCCAGTTTGATCCTGGAGCGCCTCTGTCGCGATCGCCGCATGGTACTGCGCGGCGCCTTACTGCAGTTGCCACAACACAGAATGACTTTGGATCCCCAAGCCGAAGCTTGTTGGCAGCGTTTATCTCCCTGGCTCGAGCAGCAAGATACCCCTGTGTGGGTAACTGAGATGGCCGAATATCTTGAGCTGGATCCGGGCGAACTGCGGCCGCTGTGCTTCCAGTTGGTGCAACAGGGATTTATCACCGCAGTGGTGAAAGACAGATACCTGCTCAGCAGTAAGTTGTGCCACTACGCGGATCTTATTCGTGGTCATTTAGACCAAAAGGGGCAACTGGAAACCGCCGAGTTCAAGGCGATGATAGGTCTTGGCCGCAAGGTGAGTATCCAACTGTTGGAGTTTTTCGATCGCAGCGGTTTTACCCGCAGGAAATATCGCAGTAACAGTCGGGAGATCCGGGACGCTGAACTTTTCTGGTCCCATGAAGATTGGCGGAAGAACATAGGAGTCGAACCTACCCGGGACTGCTGGCAGCCCCACCCGGATTTGAAGTCCGGACGCCTCACCGGAGACGACGTTCTTCCATCGAAAGACACAAGGATAATAGAAAATGAATTCAGTTGAAGCAACCCTGTTTTTATTTACTTTATGAGTTTGTGATATAGCTCTTATTTTATTTTAAAGTCTGTAAATTTTTATTATTTAGATAGGTTCAGAGGGTACTTATGGATTATTATTCGCATGACGTTGTCACCGAGAAACAAGTCACCCTTATGGAACAAGGGCAGGCTTCTGAATTAACTGACTACTTAGCGAACGAAGTGAGAATCGCCCTGGTCTATAACGGCATTGCCCACACGGTAATGTTAGCCAGTCCGCAGGATCTCGAAGCCTTTGCTATCGGCTTTACCCTGTCGGAGCGCATAGTCAGAAATATAAATGAAATCAAGGGTATTGAGCTTGAGCACACCGAAGAAGGTGTGCTGGTTCAGATTGAGATAACCCAAAGATGTTTTATGGAATTAAAGCAACAAAGACGCAATATGGCCGGTAGGACCGGTTGTGGACTTTGCGGTGTTGCCCAACTTGAAGAAGCGGTTAAACCTGTTATTCGAGTTGATGATGGTGCCGAGTTTAATATCAATAATTTAAAGGTTGCTTTGAGTTTTGTTAAGGATAATCAACAGCACTTTAAATTAACTGGTGCCACCCATGCTGCCATGGGTTTAAATAAAGATGGGCATATTATTGATGCCTATGAAGATATTGGAAGACATATAGCACTGGATAAGTTAATCGGTGCCTTTTCACAGAAAAATGCCGAGCGGCCAATCGCGGTTTTATTGACCAGCAGAGCCAGTTTCGAGATGGTGCAAAAGGCTGCCAGTGCCAATATTCAGATTCTTTTTGCCATGTCCGCCGTGACCTCACTGGCGTTGGAGTTGGCCGAGAAGAGCAACATCACGCTGGTGGGCTTTTGCCGCAACGGTCGTGCGACGCTCTACACCCATGGTCACAGACTGACGGGGTTGAGCCGCGATCGCCTGGCCAAGGCCATTTAAGTAAGTAGAGACAAAGTCCTCACGGGACTTGTTCGCCCTTTCTTTAGCACAGCGTCTACTGTCTGCTCGTCATCGTTGTTAAACACTCTTGTGACCGGTCGGAACTCAGTTTCGGCCGGTCTTTAGTGCTTTGACTATGACAGACAGCCGGTCGTTTGCTGCACTCCAGCGGTTTTATCGCCGTAAAGGCATGAAATAAGGTGCGACAGGTCAGTTGCTGTGGGCTGTTTGTTCGCACCTTACAAAATGGTTGACGGACACGCCCGTGTCCGTTTTGGCAAGGTCTCGTTCATTAGGGTAATGACATGACATGGCAACAATTTAAACAACAATATCTGGTCCGTTTCTGGGCCCCCATGCCGGCGGTTATCGCCGCCGGTATTCTTTCCACTTACTATTTTGGTCTTACCGGTACCTTCTGGGCCGTGACCGGCGAATTCACCCGCTGGGGTGGGCACTTGTTGCAAATGCTTGGTGCTGAGCCGGAAACCTGGGGTTATTTCAAGGTGATAGGTTTGGCCGGCACGCCGCTGGATCGTATCGACGGCATGATGATTATCGGCATGTTCGGTGGTTGTATCGCCGCGGCGCTATGGGCCAATAACGTCAAGCTCAGAATGCCACAGAGTCGGGTGCGTATCATGCAGGCCCTGGTTGGCGGCATCATAGCCGGCTTCGGTGCCCGCTTGGCCATGGGTTGTAACCTGGCGGCCTTCTTTACCGGGATCCCACAGTTCTCGTTGCATGCCTGGTTCTTTGCGTTGGCCACTGCTGCCGGTTCCTACTTTGGCGCCAGGTTTACCTTGTTGCCCATGTTCCGCATTCCGGTGGCGCTGAAGAAGGTCACCAAGGCCAGTTCGGTCAAGCAGGATGAAAACCAGGCCAGACGGCGCTTTCGGATCGGTATGCTGGTGTTTATCGGCATAGTCGGTTGGGGACTCCTGACCCTGTTCAATGCGCCCAAGCTAGGTATCGCCATGCTTTGCGGTGTCGGTTTCGGTCTACTGATTGAAAGGGCACAGATCTGCTTTACCTCGGCATTTCGCGACATGTGGATCACCGGCCGTACCCATATGGCTAAGGCGATCATTATAGGTATGGCGGTCAGTGCCATAGGGATTTACAGCTATGTGCAACTTGGGGTTTCACCCAAGATCATGTGGGCCGGTCCCAACGCGGTTATCGGCGGCTTGCTGTTTGGTTTCGGCATAGTGCTGGCCGGCGGCTGCGAAACCGGTTGGATGTACCGCGCCGTGGAAGGGCAGGTACACTTCTGGTGGGTTGGTCTGGGCAACGTTATCGGCTCCACCATTCTGGCCTACTACTGGGACGACTTGGCCGAACCACTGGCCACCAGTTGGGACAAGGTCAACCTGCTTTCCAGCTTAGGGGACAAGGGCGGCTTGTTGGCCACCTATCTGATGCTGGGCCTGGCATTTGTCGCCATGCTCGCCTGGGAAAAACAATTCTTCGCCCGTAAAGCCAAACGGGATGCTCAACTGACTGCGGAGGCCGCGTAATGAGCCAATATACTCCTGATTATCAATTAGATATGGTTGGTGAACCCTGTCCATATCCCGCTGTTGCCACCCTGGAGGCTATGCCCCAGCTCAAGCCCGGTGAAATTCTGGAAGTGATCAGCGACTGCCCACAGTCGATCAACAATATTCCGCTGGATGCCAAAAACCACGGCTACAAGGTGTTGGAGATAGAACAGAACGGCCCGACGATCCGCTATCTGATTCAGCGCTGAATTAGTATCAATTTCCGCTGTTTCAATTGTTATAAAACGCTGCTTTTGCAGCGTTTTTTTATGCGGGTTTAATGGTGGGCTATTGCGGGAGCCAGGCATCTGGATATGAGCGGCATTCGACTTTCAAGCCAGCTGAAAGTCGTGCGCCGATGGCCGCCATGACTCGATGCCAGATTTGCACTGAACCGAGTTAAAGGCAAATATAAGCTGTGGTTCGGCTCTTCCCTACATCAAGGAGCAGTAATGAAACAGGTTATTTTTGATACTCCCGGACAACCGGAAGTGCTCTATTTGGCTGATGCCGAGATCCCTACTCCCGGCCCGGGGCAGGTGTTGATCAAGGTGGCGGCGGCCGGAGTCAATGGCCCGGATTTGGCACAGCGCAAGGGCAACTATCCGCCTCCGGCAGACGCTTCCCCCGTGTTGGGGTTGGAAGTGGCCGGCGAGATAGTGGCATTGGGGCAGGGCGTAGACCAATGGCAAAATGGGCAAGCGGTCTGTGCCCTGGTGCCTGGCGGTGGTTACAGTGAGTATGTGCTTACCTGGGCGGGGCATTGCTTGCCTGTGCCCAAGGGCTGGAGCCTGGAAGAGGCTGCAGCGATTCCCGAGACTTTCTTTACCGTGTGGGGCAATCTGTTTATGCGAGCCGGGTTGCAGCCAGGTGAGACAGTGCTAATCCACGGCGGCTCGGGCGGTATCGGCAGTAGCGCCATTGCCCTGGCCAAGGCTTTTGGTGCCAGGGTACTGGTGACTTCCGGTAGCCCGGAGAAATGTGCCTGGTGTCGGCAACTGGGGGCTGAGCTTGCGATTGATTACCGCCGACAGGACTTTGTCGAACCTGTAATGGACTGGACCGAGGGCAAGGGGGTCGAAGTGGTGCTGGATATGGCTGGCGGCGACTTTGCCAACAAGAATCTCAAGGTACTCGCCTCTGATGGCCGCATGGTGTCTATTGCCATGCAAAGGGGGGCCAGGGCTGAAGTGGATATCTTTCGCCTGATGGCCAAGCGCATTGTTTGGACCGGCTCGACTCTGAGGCCTCAAAGCGTCGCGGCCAAGGCGGCGATTGCTGCCGAGCTCAAGGCCAAGGTCTGGCCGTTATTGAATGAAGGCGCCCTTAAGCCACATATCTTTGCCAGCTTCCCGCTGCAAGACTGCATTGCGGCACACCACTTGCTGGAATCCGGCAATCACTCGGGCAAGGTGGTACTGACACTGAAGTAAGTAGCTACTGACGCGCCACTCCCTTTGGCTGCTGAATATTCCTTCGGCAGCTTTTTCTTCGTCGTCGCTGGTTGGCTGTAACATGCAGCCTTAAGGCGTTTGCGTGCAAAATTCAACTTGCCCTGATGAAAATTTAGGCTAAAGTCCTTTGTGAGAGCACTCTAGGGTGCTGTCATGAAAAATTAATCGTTATTTAGTTGGAAAAATCACGGTTTGCAGCATTGATTCTCGGAAAGATTCTGTAAGAATACGCACTTGAAAACGCCACCTTCCAAAGGTGGAAACCTATTGTGGCAAAGTGAGCAGTAGTGCGCTTCTTTGGCCGAAAAACTTTAGGGAAGGCGCGAGCAAGTCCAGGCACAAAGTGCAGCGACTTATTGGCAACTTCTCTGGTGTATGTGTTGATTTAAGGGTATTGGCATATATGTATAACACTGCAAAGAAACAAGTTTGGTATGGCGAGCTCAGAACCGCACGTGGCAATGCTATCGTCGTCCATGACAATCAGTTACCCGAGGCATCTCCTGGACGTATCTACCTGTTCAACTCTCAGCGCAATGCGATTATTGAATATGTGGAAGATATAGTTAAACCCAACTTGCATGATCTGGGTGAGGATGAAGCCAAGGCTGCCGAGCGTGAGTTCGGTAGTGCATTCAAAGCGGTCCGCAGCGAGTTTATGCAAAAGCAGCAGGCCAGAGTCAATCTGAACAACGTCAAAGACAGCGCTCCCGCGCGTAAGCCCAAGCCGGAACCTGAGGTCGAGGTTGAAACCGACAACATGGGTGATGATTTCGATGACGATTGGGATGACAGCTTCGACGACTGATATCCCTATACCCGGCCGTCCGTCTTCAGTTTACTGAAGCGGTGGCCCGGGTATACCGGACAGTCGAATACTGACATTATCTATTGGATAGCCGATTATTCTTTATCGAAGCTATCGACTATGATGGCGCCCATAGAGGCCGGCATGGCGATCAACAGGGTGCGTTTCAGCGCCAGTAAGGGATCGCTCAGTAATGGCCATTTATCCAGGGCCAGCAAGACGACACTCACCACCAGCAGGGTCAGGGCATAAGCCAGCAGGATCCGCAGCCAAAACACCCACACCCTGGCCTTGATGTTGGCCTGAAACACACTCTGATAGGCAAACAGGGCGATAAAGCTCAGGCTCAATACCACCACCAGTACCAGATTTACTACCGGTAGATTGGCCGCCAGCATCCAGGCTTCCTCGGAAAAGGAGATGGGCACGGACAAGGCAAAGGCGCCTATGCTGATCTGGCCGAGATCCTCGGCGTTGAAATAGAGTTTGGTCATGCCTGGGTATCGAACTCGTAGCGGCTCAAATGATGATAAATTTGTCCGGGGGCTATCCAGGGATCGCCGTGCAGTTGTGGCTGATTGGCAGCGTCCGGCAGCATTTGTGGCTCGAGACAGACGCCCTGCCAGGCCTTCAACGCTTGGCCCTTACGACCCTTGGTCCCTTCTAGCCCGGCGCCTGTGTATAGCTGCACTCCGGGTTGGTTGGTGTACAGCGTTAGGCCGCGGCCGGATAGCGGTGCGCTCAGACGACCCACACGCCAGAGCTCATCTTTCTGTTGCCGGCTGATAAAGCAGTGATCCAGCCCTTGGCCGGCGGCCAGTTCCGGCTGTCCCAGCAGTGCTTTGAGAGTCTTGCCCTGGCTGAGATCCAACATGCTGCCTTGGGTATCGACTATGCCGCTGGGAATGCCTTCGGAATCGGTTGCCAGGACTCTGCTGCTATCGAGTTGCAAATGGTGCTCAGCGATATCCGCCCGGCCATCGAGATTGAAATAGCTGTGCTGAGTCAGGCTCACCGGGCAGTCCTGGCTGCTTGAGGCCATAAACTCCACAAACAGGTTGTTGCCCGCCAGACGATAGTCCAATTGCACCCGGCATTCACCGGGAAAACCCATGTCACCGTCCGGGCTTATCAGGCTGAGGCGTACCCCATCCGGCAGCGTGCCCAGTTGCCACTGGCGCCGATGAAAGCCTTCGTGGCCGCCGTGCAGGCAGTGGCCGTTGAAGTTTTTGTCCAGAGAAAAAGTCTTGCCCAGGCCGTGAATTTGCCCTTGCTTGATACGATTGGCGTAACGCCCGACAGCCGCGCCCAAACAGGCGTCCTGATCCAGATAATCGGCTGCAGAGTCACAGCCAAGCACGATATTGGCGCGCTCACCATGGCGATCCGGCGCCCACAGTGAGCGAATAATGCCACCGAGACTGAGCACTTCCAGCGCCAGAATGCCATTGTCGATTCTGACCCTTTCTATTTGGCCGCCGCGGGGATCTTCCCAACTGTCGAGTGCGCTGAAACGTATCATCTGCTAGTTCCTTTTGGCTTTAGGTCTACAACTCAGTCCAGGCGGCAGGCTCCGTCGCTGGGGCTGCACAGGTAAACACTGACCTCCAGCTCGGTTTTGGCCGGGTATTGCTGCTCGACGGCGGCAATCACCTTGTCGGTCAACTCATGTTCCACCAGGGCGATGACGCAGCCGCCAAAGCCCTTGCCTGTCATCCGTACTCCGCCGCGTTCGCCGACGACGTCGGTTATCAATTCCACCAGGGTATCTATCGCTGGATGGCTGATTTCAAAGTCATCGCGCATCGAGCGGTGTGATTCGGCCATCAGTTTACTGAGCCTGGCGATATCGCCCTGCTCCAGGGCGCGGCAGGCGCTCTGGGTGCGTTGATTTTCACTGATCACATGGCGGGCACGGCGAAAGGCAACCGGATCCAGTTCATCCTCGGCGCTTTGCAGCGCCCTGAGCGACAAGTGGCGCAGGGTATCCAAACCGAAATGTCCTGCCACCTGCTCGCAATGCAAGCGGCGCTCACCAAACTTTTTGTTGTGAGCGATGGAGGGTAGACCGGAATTGATGATCAGCAGACTGAGATCGTCGGGGAAGGGCACGCTTTCGCAGTCCAGATCCAGGCAGTCTATAAGCAGCGCTGACCCGGCTTCGGCCATGGCACAGGTGATCTGATCCATGATGCCGCAGCTATGGCCGACATAGTGGTTTTCACCCCGCTGCGCCAGTTGCGCTATGGCCAGCGGTGACAGATGCAGTTGACTGGTGTCATTGATGGCGGTGCCAAAGGCGATTTCCAGCGAGGCCGACGAGGCTAATCCGGCGTTGGCCGGTACATTGCCGATCACCGCCAGATCCAGGCCGCGGGCAGGTAGGCCGCTCTGGGCCATGGCCGAGGTAAAGCCCTTGAGGTAGCTGACCCAGCCCTCATCCTCGTTCATGCTGCCTTCATTGCCATAGTGCCATTCAAAAATGCCGGGAAAGGCACCTGATACGGCGCGGAACTTGTCGTCGTCACGGCGCTTGACCGCGATGACTGTGTGAAAGTTGATTGCCGCCGGTAGCACCAGACCTTCGTTATAGTCTGTGTGTTCCCCGATAAGGTTGACCCGACCGGGGGCCTGATATAAAGCATCGGGCTTGGTGCCGAAGGTTTTGACAAAGAGTTTGGTAACGCTGGGGGCAGGATTCGACATGCTCTTATGGATTCCGCAAAAAAACGCTCGAACAGCAACATAAATGACTGCTTTTCTGTTGTTATATCATTTCTGTCTCTGAGGTGTAAGTGAGATTTTTATCCAGGTTGCATTCCAGGATAGATTGAGGGGGTATTCGGGAAGATGAAAGGAAAAGCCTCACCCGCTGCCGGACAGAGTGAGGCTAAATGATACTAAGATATCAGGATGCGGCTTTCTTGGCGTCGGCTTCCTTGACGGTTTCGGCCGCCAGCAGTTCACAGACCACATGCTCGACAAAACCGGCACCTGCGGCCTCATAGAGGTTGTAAACACTGTGGACGCCGGATTCGCGCAGCGCCACACCCTCATCACCATATTGCACAATCGCGCTGATTTTTCCTTGGTAATTCAGTTTCTTAAGTTGCTCAACTGCAAACATATTGCCCGCATGATACGGCATCGCCAGCAGCACAAGTTCAAGCCCGGGAGCCCGGTCGAGTTTTTCCCAGAAGTCGGTATCCGAAGCATCGCCTTGTACTACGTTACGCCCTTGCTCGCGGTGGAAATCCACCAACTCCTGTTTGTGTTCAATCCCCAGGATCTCACCATCGAATCTGGCCTTGAGTTCATCATAGGCACCAGAGCCTATGCGCCCCATCCCCAGAATAAGGAAGCGCGGATTGCCCACGGGGATCTGTCTGTCTTCCGGATGCAGTGGGTGCTTCTCGAGCTTGACCAGTTTCTGTTGGTACTTCTGGTAGATGTTGCCCACCATGGCGTTGAGTGGTGCCGCCAATACAAAACTGAAGCTCAGTGCCACGGCAATGATTACCAGCCACTGAGAGGGTAGCCAGCCTTTGCTGGTAGCCACGGCAGCCACAATCAGACCGAACTCACTGAAGTTACCCAGGTTGAATGAGCCCAGCATAGAGGTGCGCGAGCGCAGTTTGAAGCGGGTGAGGATATAGACAAACAACAGGATTTTCAGCGGGATCAGTGTCACCAGCAGCACAGCCAGCATAATATCTGTCACGCTCGGCAGACCGTTGAGACCTATGGTGAGGAAGAAGGCCACCAGAAACAGTTCTTTAAAGTAGAACAGCGACTTGGCCAGCTCGGACGCCTTCTTGTGTCCTGCCAGCAGGATACCTATGATCAGCGCGCCAAGATCCGGTTTCAGCCCCACAGATTCAAACAGCCAGGCGCCGACCACCAAAGCCATCACCAGGCCGAAGAGTACCAGGAGTTCACCGTGGCCGACCTTATCAAAGGCTCTGTATATCAAGGGTTTGGCTAAAGGTAATAACAGGAGTGCCAGCGCCCATATCGAGGGAAACTCCCCCTTGGAAATGGTCAGGAACAATACCGCAAAGATATCCTGCATGATCAGAATACCTATGGCGACCCGGCCGTAGAGGGATTGCATATCGCCCTTGTCTTCCAATACCTTGACCGCAAATACAGTACTGGAAAAGCTCAGGGCAAAGGCCAGCAGAGTCAGCTGTTCCACCGTGAGATTGGTCAATTGCACCAGGCCAACCAGCCCCAGCAGTTTGAGAATGGGGACAAAGATCACCATGGATAACATCAGGTGCAGGCTGGAGCCGGCCCAGACTTCGGCCTTGAACAGGCTGCGGATATCCAGCTTGAGGCCTATGGCAAACAGCAGCAGGGTAACCCCTAAGTTAGCCAATTCGTTAAGCATTGGCAGGCTGTCATTGTCTACCCCTAAGGTATAGAGTACAAAGCCGGCGGCCAGATAGCCGATAAGCGGTGGTAAATTGATGCGGTTGACCAGCATGCCGCAGGCCAAGGTAATAACAAGAATTGCTGGTTCCATTTTTATTCTTTTAGGAAAAATGATGGCTATTAGAAGGTTATTCTATAAGAAGAGCATTAAATTTAAATAAAAAAGCGAACTTATCTGCTGATAAGTTCGCTTTTCCAGAAATGTCAGTACTAACGCACTAGTTTTTGAGCAAAATGTCCAAGTGGGCGGCAAACTCTTTCGGGCCCATGAAACCTGTCACTCTCAGCTCATTTGTTAGCTGGCCTTGCTCATCGATAAACAGCAGTGTCGGCAGCCCCAGCACATCATAGGCTTCCAGCAGGGCGACATCGGTTTCATCCATGGCGGTCACATCGGCCTGCAGCAGCACCATCTGTTCCATCCGCTGTTTAACCTCGGCATTCTTGAAGGTGATCTGCTCAAACTCCTTACAGGCCACACACCAATCGGCATAGAGATCCAACATTACCGGCTTGCCGGCGGCCTTGGCATCTGCCAGTTCGGTCTTGAAATCCTCAAGTGACTTGATGCGCTTGAAGGTATGATGCTCGGTTTGTGGCTGCCCCATGAAGTGGTAGCCCATGGCGCTCATTACCGCCTGGAAGCCATAGGAGAAACTCGACAGCAACAGCAGGGTCAGGATCACGCTGCGCATTGTCTGTTTCCAGTTGAACTGGCTCAGCTTGTTCTGGTGCATCAGGTAGCCAACAAAGACGATGGCCCACACAGACCACATGAGATCCGACACCAATCCAGGCCAGATACGGCCCAGCATTATGATGGACACGGCCACCAGCAGGAAGCCGAACACATGCTTGATTATGTTCATCCAGGTGCCGGCGCGCGGCAGCAACTTACCGCCCGAGGTGCCTATCAGCAGCAGCGGCAGACCCATGCCCATGCTGAGAATATAGAGGGTCAAAAAGCCCTGTAGCAGATCGCCGGTTTGTGCCACGTACACGAGTACCGCCGATAGCGGCGCCGTGGTACAGGGCGAGGCCACCAGGCCCGAAAGCACACCCATGACGAACACGCCCAGCAGATTGCCACCCTTTTGCTTATTGGAGAGGCTGTTCATCTTCTGTTGCCAACTGGCGGGCAGGCGCAGCTCATAGAGGCCAAACATAGACAGACTGAGTACCACAAACAGTATGGCTATGGTGATAAGCACAGCCGGGTGTTGCAGCGCCGCCTGATACTTGAGACCGGCCGAAGCCACCACCAGCCCCAGCAGCGAATAGGTAATTGCCATCCCCTGCACATAAGCCATCGACAGGGTAAAGGCCTTGCCGGTGGAGACTTTCTGCCCCTGGCCGACAATGATCCCCGACAGAATGGGATACATGGGGAACACACAAGGGGTCAGCGCCAGACCTATCCCCAACACGAAGAAGGTCAGATAGTTGAGGAGGGTGCTGTCGCCGGAGAGCAGCTTGTCCAGCAGGTTATCCTGTTGGGTTACCGCCTGGCCCTTGGGAGCCGGCGCTTTTGCATCGGCACTCTTGTCGGTATCGGGCAGTATGCCATCATTGGCCGCTACAGGTTTAAGCAGGGCGTCTCTGGTGGTCGGCGGGAAGCAGAGTTTGCCCTCGGCGCAGCCCATAAAGGTGACGGATAACTTGGCGGCTTCCCCTGCCTCTTTAATGGCAACTGGAATTTCGATAAAGGAGTAGTACACCTGCTGCTCACCGAAATACTCATCCGTGTGGCCCTTGCCCTGGGGCAGGGCTATCTCGCCCAGTTCACCGCCATCTATGCTGAACTTGAGTTTGTCGCGGTACATGTAATAGCCGTCGGCTATCACCCAACTGAGCTTGACCTTATTGCCTTGCTGACTAAAGTCGAAGGCAAAGGCCTGATCCACAGGCATCAGCTCAGGTTCACTCTTGAGAAAATCGAATTGCTTGTTACCAAAGATCCCATCGGCCTGAACCAGCGGGCTGAGAAGCAACAGGCTGCCTAGCAGCAGGGTAAGTATTTTCTTCATAGCTTAGTGTTGTCTTTTATCCAATCCAGATAGGCGGGCAGCCCATGACTGATGGGCACAGCAATAATTTCAGGTACTTCATAGGGATGCAGTTCGAGTAGTCTCTGCTCCAGCCTGGGGTAGGCGCTGGCCAGACATTTGAGCTGCAGACTGACTTCAGTCTCCTGGCAGAGTTCGTCCTGCCAGACATAAAATGAATCCACAGTCTGACTCACCTGAGCACAGGCCACCAGCGACTCGCGCACCAAGGTTGCCGCCAGGCTCTTGGCACTGTCTGTATCCGGGCAACTGCAAAAAACCAGCAGCGCTTGTTGAGATTTTATGTCCATAATGAGCGGGTTAAATTAAACCTGACTTAAGCCAAGGGGATTAAAATCGAGCGTCTACTTTACGTGTTTTGCCGCAGGCTTGCATTAAGGCTTTGCTGAAACAGTGAGCTTAAGCGCCAAACCCGTTGCAGGCTGCGGACTTGAAATCAGACCGGGTTATCCCCATTTAGTTTTCAACTACTGCAAAAAATGAGGCCTACATGCCATTTCTGATAATGTTGATCATCTTTGTGCTGATCCCTGTCGTCGAACTCTCGGTACTTATCCGGGTCGGCGAAGTCCTGGGCAGCTGGAACACAGTGGCATTGGTGATCCTCACCGCGGTGGTCGGTGTTTCTCTGGTTCGCAGCCAGGGCGTGAGTACCTTGATGTCGGTACAGAAAAAGTTGGCCGTTGGTGAAGCGCCGGGGCAAGAGATAGTCGAGGGCATGATGCTGGCTATGGCCGGTATTCTGCTGCTTATACCGGGGTTTGTTACCGACCTTATCGGCCTTATTCTGCTGACCCCTATCACTAGGGCACCGCTGGCACGTTATTTCTATCAGCGGATGCAGCTCAAGGTGGTTACCGGCGCCCAGTTCAGAGCCGGTGCCAACCCCTTTGAACCACCTCATCAAAGAGGTCAGGGTGGGGATGTATTTGAAGGTGAATTTGAGCGCAAGGCCGACCCTTCCGATAAGCGTCCCGAGAGCCATCAGCTGGAAGAAGAGAGCCATCAGCTGGAAGAAGAGAGCCATCAGCCGGGTGGAGAGAGCCCTCGGCGAAGTGAAAACAGCCATCAGCGAAGTGAAAAAGGCCATCAGCCGCAGGATACGGAAGATAAAACAGACCAAGATGATAGTCGGCCCGGTAGCGCAGGTGATCGGCACAAACACTGATAAAAAAGACCTTCCGCTCGGAAGGTCTTTTTTATTCACTCTTCATAACTTGCAGCGCTGACTGGAAAACATTTATCACTCATTTATCGCTATGCCAGTGGCTATCGCGGCACTTGAATGAGTGCGCCGTAGCAGTGGCCGCGGCGTCAGTTTAAGGATGCTGTCGCGGCAACTACTGCCGTGCATACTCTCAGCTTTCTGGAGTTGCCAAGTGCTTATCCCTCATTGGGGCAGGGGGATTTGATTTTTTGCGGTTCGCTGATATTGCTGGCCAGATAATAGCTGGCAATACCCATGAGTATGTTGGTTACCGGCAGCGCCAGCATTAGGCCTTTTACCCCACCGAGGAAGGCGCCCAGCGCCGCCAGTGGTAGCATCAGCAGGAACAGGCGGCACAGATTCAGTACCAGCGAGGCCATGGGCCTGTGGTAGGCGTTGAGCGAGGTGGCCACTATGATCACCACGCCAAGAGGGCCGTAAGCGGCGGGCAACACCAGAATATAGAAGCTGAGCCATTCCAGCACTTGCGGATCGGTAGTGAACAGGGCGGCAATCTGCGGCGCCAGCAGCGCCAACGGAATATACAGCAGGGTCTGGAACAGGAGCACAAACTTCAGCGCCAGCAGCAATGCCTCGCGGGCGCGCTCCTTCTGACCAGCGCCCAGATTCTGGGCGATAAAGGGCACCAGGCTGGAAGACAGCCCCATCACCACAATCAGCAGCACAGACTCCAGCCGGGTACCGGCACCGAAGGCGGCCACCGCGGCGTGATCTATCCTGGCCAGCATCGCCATCATCACGGCATTGGCCAGGGGGTTGATCATATTCATCAGCGCCGCCGGTTGGGCGATATGGGCCAGCTGTTTCCAGTTATCGACAAAGCGACTTAAACACCAGCCCGCGGCCACCAACATATGGCGTTTGGCCACCAACAGATAACTGGACAGCGACAGTGCCATTAACCAGGAGATCAGGGTCGCCACGGCGGCGCCTTGAATTTCCAGCCTGGGAAAGGGGCCGATACCAAAGATAAGCAGCGGATCGAGGATCAGGTTAATCAGCGCCGCCAGCGACAAAATCGCCGCCGGGGAACGGGTATCGCCGGTGGCCCTCAGGCCCTGATTACCCACCATCAACAGCACCAATAGCGGCGCCCCCAGATACCAGAGGTTCATATAGTCATGCACCAGCGGCAGTATGTCGTCTTTGGCGCCGAGCAGGGAAAACAGCGGCTCGATAAACAAACTGCCCAGCAAGGAAAGCCCGGCAGTCAAAATAAAGGTCAGCAGCAGGGCATCATGCAGAAACACCTTGGCTTTGGGGGCGTGCCCGGCGCCTATCAGGCGGCCAAGATTAGTGGACACACCGGCGCCTATGCCGATGGCAATACTGGATACCACCAGGGTCACAGG
The DNA here is from genome assembly GCF_000813075.1 of Shewanella sp. ECSMB14102. NCBI lineage: Bacteria > Pseudomonadati > Pseudomonadota > Gammaproteobacteria > Alteromonadales > Shewanellaceae > Shewanella > Shewanella sp. ECSMB14102. The sequence goes on along the minus strand of NZ_JWGX01000009.1, from coordinate 40,353 downwards.
GAAGGTGAAGCTGATCGCCGCCAGCGCCTCTGTGCCCAGCTTACTGATGAAGTAGGTGTCTACCAGATTGAAGCCCAGCACGGTGAGGATCCCTAACATGTTGGGAATACTCATATTAAGCAGTACACGACCTATCGGCTGACTGAGCAGCCCGTGTCTGTCTCTCATGGCCCGTATCTGCCTCTTGTGAAATGGATGAAGGAAATCGTGCGGAAGCGCGATTCTAACAGGATTGCCCCGGCTTTAAAAAACGAGGGTCAAAAATTTTCAAAAAATTTTGAGCTGTCCCCTTGGAAGTGCCAAATACGGCCCCCATATAAGCCAACATCAAGCGGCTAAAGCCAATTGGCTTGGTCGCCTTTTACATCAACCATGAACCGCCTCATATTGGGCAAAAATCATTAGGAGAATCCATCGATGAATATTCGTCCATTACATGACCGCGTGATCGTCAAACGCCTGGAAGTTGAAAGCACTTCGGCCGGTGGCATCGTACTGACCGGCAGCGCAGCCGAAAAGTCTACCCGTGGTGAAGTACTGGCTGTTGGCAATGGCCGCATCCTCGAAAACGGTGACATTAAGCCATTGGACGTGAAGGTAGGTGACGTAGTGATCTTCAACGAAGGTTACGGTGTCAAGAAAGAGAAGATTGACGGTGAAGAAGTCCTGATCCTGTCAGAAGCTGACCTGATGGCCGTAGTGGAATAAACCACTCACAACCATTAAAGACCTTCCAAAGTAATCGAAAAATTTAAGGATAATCAACATGGCAGCTAAAGAAGTAAAATTTGGCAATGACGCTCGCGTAAAAATGCTGGCGGGCGTGAATGTTCTGGCTAACGCAGTTAAAGTCACTCTGGGCCCTAAAGGCCGTAACGTCGTTCTGGACAAGAGCTTCGGCGCACCACTGATCACCAAAGACGGTGTTTCAGTTGCCAAAGAGATCGAACTGGAAGACAAGTTTGAAAACATGGGCGCGCAAATGGTTAAGGAAGTTGCTTCCAAGGCCAACGACGCTGCCGGTGACGGTACCACTACCGCCACAGTACTGGCTCAGGCTATCGTGACCGAAGGTCTGAAGGCCGTTGCCGCCGGTATGAACCCAATGGATCTGAAGCGCGGTATCGACAAGGCTGTAATCGCCGCCGTTGCCGAGCTGAAAGCCCTGTCTCAGGACTGCTCCGACTCCAAGTCTATCGCTCAGGTAGGTACCATCTCTGCCAACTCTGATGAGTCTATCGGTGAAATCATCGCCACCGCGATGGAAAAAGTGGGCAAAGAAGGCGTGATCACAGTTGAAGAAGGTCAGGCGCTGGAAAACGAACTGGACGTAGTTGAAGGTATGCAGTTCGACCGCGGTTACCTGTCTCCTTACTTCATCAACAAGGCTGAAACCGGCTCTGTTGAACTGGACAACCCATTCATCCTGCTGGTTGACAAGAAGATCTCCAACATCCGTGAGCTGCTGCCTATCCTCGAAGGCCTGGCCAAGACGGGCAAGCCACTGTTGATCGTTGCCGAAGACGTTGAAGGCGAAGCCCTGGCGACTCTGGTAGTGAACAACATGCGCGGTATCGTTAAAGTGGCTGCCGTTAAGGCGCCTGGTTTCGGTGACCGTCGCAAGGCCATGCTGCAGGATATCGCTATCCTGACCGGTGGTACTGTTATCGCCGAAGAGATTGGCCTGGAGTTGGAAAAAGCCACTCTGGAAGACCTGGGTACCGCCAAGCGCGTGGTTATCACCAAAGACAACACCACCATCATCGATGGCAGCGGTGAAGAGTCGCAAATTCAAGCCCGTGTTGCCCAGATCAAGCAGCAGGTTGAAGAATCGACTTCCGATTACGACAAAGAAAAACTGCAAGAGCGTATGGCCAAGCTGGCCGGCGGTGTTGCGGTAATCAAAGTCGGTGCCGCTACCGAAGTGGAAATGAAAGAGAAGAAAGCCCGCGTTGAAGATGCGCTGCACGCTACCCGCGCCGCCGTTGAAGAAGGTGTGGTTCCTGGGGGCGGTGTTGCCCTGGTTCGCGTTGCCTCCAAGATTGGTGAGCTGGACGTGAGCAACGAAGATCAGAAGCACGGTGTGGTTATCGCCCTGCGCGCCATGGAAGCCCCACTGCGCCAGATCGCTACCAACGCAGGTGAAGAAGCCTCTGTTGTCGCCAACAACGTCAAGAACGGCAGCGGTAACTATGGTTATAACGCCGGTAACGACACTTACGGCGACATGCTGGAAATGGGTATCCTGGATCCAACCAAGGTTACCCGCTCTGCGCTGCAGTTTGCGGCCTCTGTAGCCGGTCTGATGATCACCACCGAAGCCATGGTAGCCGAGCTGCCAAAGGAAGAGGCTGCGCCTGATATGGGCGGTATGGGTGGTATGGGCGGAATGGGCGGCATGATGTGATCCTAGCGGGTTAAAATCGTCTATAGCGGCGTTATCTTGACACTCGTTTAGTTCACTAAACGTCGCGGCAAGATGCCTGGCTCTAAAACGATTTTTCCTGCGCTAGACGTAATGTCGGTCTTAAGCTCAGAAGCTTAGAACTTAAAAATAAAAGCCCCGATACTTAACCGTATCGGGGCTTTTGTTTATTCCGAGAAAGGAAAAGGCCCGCGCATCGAACACGGGCCTTTTCCATTTCAGCGGTTTCTGCCGAGGGCGGGGGAGTGGTTTGGGTTTGGAATGGCTTCCGGCTGATTGTGCCACTCATTGCCTGCCGCAGGCCTTATGCATATGCACCTCAGTGACACGCTGTGAATACGTCCTTGTAAGCTCGGCGCCAACATCCATGTTAGCGACGGTCACTGATGCGCATATGCCGGGTGATTTGGTGCAGTCTGCGGGTGAAGTGTTGTGGCTGTCCTCACTCTTTCATGAAAATCAAATTCTCTTTATGCTGCACTGCTCCAACAATATTTCCGGCTTATATCCTACAGTGTTAAAGTCCGCTTTAACAGAAACCGCTCCGGGTGCTGGGGAAGTTGATATCACAACCCATCTTTTATTTTCTCCAATTAAGATAAGTCCGCATTCAGCAATTATGTCATCTTCTTCATTTATTAGAATATCAAGCGATGAAATATCTATCGGCTCAATAGCCACATATGTAATTAACTCTTTATTACTTTCAACTGGCTTCAAGTCCATTCTTAAATACCCATATTCTTTCCATCCTGTAGAACTCGCAACATCTGATGAAAAACTGAGAGTTTTATCAAAACCTTCAAAATAAAGGTTAAATATCCAAGCACAAGATAAGTTCTGTGATGTTGGGACACCATACCCAATCACTCTATTGTTCAAAAGAATGTGTTTTATAATGTTCAGTGAAACATCACCAGTACTAAACTTTAAGTATTTCATTGTTTATTCTGCTCTTTTGATGGGTAATGCAATGTCTCATGAGGTTTGTCGCCATTAGCAGGAATGTCAATACTTGAGCCACTTCTTCTATTTTCTGGCCTTCCAAAGATTTCATTTTCACCGATCTGACTGCCTGGAGGTGCCGAATCTCCTGGCCCAGCAGGACGAGTCCCACCAGAGGGCTGCAGGCTTGTCGCCCTCTTACTAATAGATAGGTCCCTGTAGACTCCACACAGCAAAAGTGTTGTGGGTGTCCTGACTTTTGCTTGCTTACTCTCCTTCGAGTCTGATTATTTGCTAACCGTGAAACGTGTGTGAAGTAACTTGTAAAAATATCTTAATGGATGATACGAACACAATAACAATAGAAGCACTGTGGGTATCATGACCCTTCTCATTAATGGCAAAAACACCTTCTATTTCAAACAGTAACGATTCAACCCAACCACAGCGAGGGTCATAATTCTTGCTCTAACAAGCATCTTGGCCATACAAAAAGGCTCGCCGTACTAAGCGTGATAATAAGTGTTGTGGGTGTCCTGACTTTTTTGCTAAATGCTTAAACAAAGCATCGTAGGAAGATAACTACGGCACCATTAAGGTTTTTTGTCCATTTTTTTTATCGGAAATAATTTGGTAACAACCCGGCTAATGATTGGATCATACACATACTTTGGCCATATCCATGTCAATGAGATAGTTAAAAGTATGGTGATTGTGTTTATAAATGTAGGCTTTATTTCTAATGAGAAAAAGTCATTTTCAAAGAAACTTTTCTCTGTAATTGAATGTGGGTTAAGGATAATTAGTATGACTGCAATTGTAATTAAAAGCTTAAGGAGGTTGCTTGCTTTATTTTGTTTCGATATTTGAGTTTTGTTATAGTTTTCGATTTCTACCTGTTTGGATTCTTTTATTTCTAATAGTGACTTTTCGACATGACGTATCTTATCTTCTTGCTCTGAAGATTTTTTTTCCAAACATTCATTAATGTTAATCATTTTATTTAATTCAAGCTTTAGATTTTCTATCTCTGATTTTTTAGAATGGATTTCATTTTCTTTTTTTTCTATTTCCTGCTCTTTTTTAAGATATTCCCTTCTATTTTTACTTTCAATTTTATCTATCATATTGCTTGATTTTATTCTTTCTTGCTGTATAGCTTCATCTTCAATTTCGCTAATTGCCCTGTCAAATACTTCATGAATGTTTTGTTCATTTATATTGTCTGGATTTCCAGATGTTACATCCATTAGGCTAAATATTGCTCTATCATTATTTATGATGCTTTCATATATTTGAGCCTGGTTTTCTGGAATGTTTTTCAAAAAAACTTTAACTTTTTCGAATAGATCTCTATGGTCTTCCACCACTTTCCTGCAATTACTTATAAGAGTCTCTCTTGAAAGATCATCTGTTTTACCTCCAGTCATAATCCATAAAAGTTTAGCCATGCTTCGATCGTCAATTATTGGAGAAAAATATGGCAGTGTCACTATTGATTCTTGAACTAGATAGTCATTTGTGGCTCGCAACATTTTTTTATTTTTAGTTAGAAAAACAGACTTGTAATCATATATAGATTTGTAATCTTTTAATCCATTATTACAGAGAATAAAAGAGATAGTTTTAGCATCTCTGGTTCTTGCTGTATCATTTCTGTATTCACCCAATCGGAAGTATATTTTCCCCTCTACAGATTGAGATTTTTGTGACGTCATACTTTCGTGTGCAGATTTGTAAATTCGGTTAAGATTAAAGCCGTAGTTTAAGATTGATTGCTCGGTATTTGTAATTAAAGATGATACGAATGCAATTTTAGTAGGGTTTTTAAATAAGAATTTATCTACATTTGTTTTTCTGGGGCCTTTGTTTCTATAATTGGTATATGAAGCTGAAACAGTTTCCTTTACCTCGTCAATATAGTAATCAGTTGTGCTAACAATACACCCAATTCTATTTAGCTCTTCTATTAGTTTTCTTGAACAATCAACAGAGTACTCATCATTGAACCCTAAGATATCCAATATGATATTTGCATCTATATAAACAATTTTTCCTGAGATTTTATCCTGCTCAAATTTGGGATTTTGTAAATTTAATACTACTTCGGAAAATACAGCTCCTGAATATGCATCCATTAACACTTCAGACAATGAACTGCTTACCTTAGTAATCCGGTAAACAAATCTAGCAAAAGCATAGTCAAGAATAGATTTTATATCCTCACCATCTTGTGCTACTTCTTGAATGCTACCAATGTCATTTATCCTTGCAAGTCTGTGTGAAAACTCCGAGGGGAAGTCAATATTTTTCACATCCTTTTTAATTAGTTTACTTGCAAATAATTCAAAAGCTGAAAATAGTTTTGCTATGTTTTCTTTGAGATCAGTATTTTTTGAGATTTTAATGTTCTTGTAATTGTAATACATTAAACCCTGGGAGTCTTTTATTAAATGTCCGGATTCGAGTAACTTAGAGCCAAACTCTTCCGCTACATAAGGATGAATATCTAGGCCGTAAAATTCTTTAACATATTTTGAGAATGTTGTTGGTTCAAATTGTTGTCCATCTCTTTTCTCTATAATTGGAGAAAAAAGCGGTATTATTCCTTTGAATATGTCACCAGTTTTACAAAATTCTTCGTGAACGAATGCGTAGTGGAATAGACTGTTAGATTTCATTATTACCCCAATTTTATATTATGTTTTTCTTACGCTGCTCTATGTTGATTATCTTTAATTAATAGCTTTAGCGATCTAATACGCTTTTGAATTTTCCATATAAACTGAACATAATAGCCATTCCTGCTCTGAGAGGCTTAGATTGTTGGTGAAAGTTGCATTGAGAACCATGGTTGTTTACGGGCGTCCGGTAGATGCCTATTTTGCGCAGTCAATCAGAGGCGAGAAACAGAGTGAGGACACCCACAACTCTCATTTCGCTTAATGTTTGAAAATAGGTGCTAACTTGTTGGCTATCTTGTGAGCGACTATATATCCGCCAATAACCATCCCGACAGTGTAGAAGCCTTCCTCACTGATACTAATTGGACCAATGTTGTTATAACTACTGTGATCTTTATCCAAAACCATTAGCTTTGAACTTCTTGTAAAAAGCCAAGTAAAAAATGCAAAGTAAATATACCAATACTTTTTAATTAAGTTTGTGATAAAATACATCAGCCGCAAGGTTAATAAAAAGATGATTTTAAATATATAACTGATTAGTTTAGGAATGTTGTTTAATTCAAACTCCCCCGATTGCCTTACCTACATCTTTTACTTTCATTAGTGCTTTACCTGACGTTATTGGGTGAATATGGTACAAAGAGTGAGGCCTCCATCACCTTCGCTTTATCTATCTACCATTTCTCTTTGCGCGTTTTATGTCTCTAACCAAAACCATTGTTTTATTTGGTTTTCGTATTTCGAATAGATCAATTGCTGCAAATAGGTCTACAAGCTTTTTAAAACCGTAGTTTCTTTGGTCGAAAGAACTGTGGTTTGAAATATGTGAGCCGATTGCGCCAAGTCGTGACCAACCATCATCTTCTTCGGTTGCCTCAATTGCTTGTCGTAATAGGTGAATTAGCTTCGTGTCACTTTTGAGGCTGCATTTGGGGGATGAGTTCGCTTTTGTTGTATTCGCAGTTTTAATCTCTTTCTCTGTGGCTTGTTCAGCGACTTTCTCTATAGACACTTCTACTTCGGTTTCGACTTCGGGTTCTGCATCTAGGTAGAGGAAGCGGGAGCAGCTGTTAACGAATGCGTTGGGGGCTTTACGCTCACCAAAGCCGAATACGGTTTTACCATCTGAGAGCACTCTGGTGACCAAAGGGGTGAAGTCGCAGTCAGAGGAGATGAGACAAATGATATCTATGTCCTTGGTATAGAGTATGTCCATTGCATCTATCACCAGTGCAATGTCGGTAGCGTTCTTGCCTTTGGTTAGGTCGAACTGCTGAATCGGTTGAATGGCGTATTCGTGCAGAATATCTTCCCATTGCTTCAGCCCCGGGCTTTTCCAGTTACCATAGGCTTTGCGTATGCTTACCACACCATGTTTGGCCAGTTCTGCCAAAATGACATCGAACTTTCGGGCAGGAGCATTATCGGCATCAATAAATACGGCGATTTTTTCTCTTTCTTTCATGTTGTTAGTACTTGGTTTTATTAAGTGTTGGTTAACTCTGGCTCTTGATTGCTGAGAAATAAAAACCGCATACCGAACCTATAATCGCCCCTGCAAATGCAAGTATTTCAGAGAAGTATTTGTTCTCAAATAGAGCCGATACGCCGATGATACCTAATAGGATTATTACTAGAGAAATCGCCAATAGGGGGGCTATTCGCTTGTTCATTCTTTCCGTTAACGGTTCTGCTTTTCCTATGCCACCGCATGAACCACAAAGCAGTCCATGTTGATTTCGTCTGCGCCAGAATGGTAGTTCATTCTTCTTGGCACAGACTTCACACGAGGTGTTATCTTTTCCACTACTGCAGGTTCCTGTACCAGAGCAGTGCTTGCAGTCGTATAGGTTGACTTTGACGTCTTGCATCTAGATTCATTCCTTTGAAAATACAGCGCTAAGATTGATTTTTTGGTTAGGGTTCAGCTATTCCGAGGTCGGGAGCGAGCCCATTGCGCCGAGATACTACTGAGGTGGGTGGAATAAGCTTGGCAACTGGCGTCCACTGAAATGCGCCGTTATTACCCGTAATTTGACGCTACCGCCCCTGATTTTGGCTATCAGACAGCAGTTTCTGTCATGTTGAATATTCTTTTAAAACAACGTTTAAGCTAACAACTTGTTGCCGGTGAAACCTTAGTCTGGGTCACAAATTGCGCTGCGGTTAAAGTGGCTTGGGTCAGGGAGGAATATGAGGTGAGGTGTTGAAAGCTTATCCTTGCCTTTTGCCTGCTCCGGGTGAGAGCGGCAGCCATCCCTGATTATTGTTCGCACTTTAGCTAGCGCTTAAGTATTGCTTTTCGTTGGTTTTTTGTTAAAAGCTTAGCCAATCCTACAATATTGCCGCGGTGAAAAACAAGCTTTACCGCATGGGGTTTTGTTGTGCGGTTTGGCTGAAGTAACTTGTTTGAGTGACTTGTTTTAGTTGCCTGCTTGAGTTGCCCGTTTAATTTGCTCGCTTGAGTTAGCGGCTTCAGTGAATGGTTTTGCTGGCCTGTTAACGGGCAAAAAGTGGCTGGCGGGGAAGCGGCGATGATTTTTAGGGAAAAGTGAACGGTTTTAACCGGATTTTGAGGATGTTGCAGCAGTTGCTGCCGGGTTGAGATGTTAGTATCGGTGGCTTGAATCTGTTCTGTTGCTGCGGCGGTTTTTTATGGCTGTTGCTGTATAGGGCTTTGGAAATAGTAGAGAAAGTTATCGGGATTGTGTAGTGAAAGGAAAAGTCGTTTCGTATGTCTCATCTAAAAAATTTGGCTTTATCAATGGGGATGATGGTGAAAGCTATTTTCTGCATGTTTCGGCCCTGGTGAACAGGAGTGATGAGGCTAAGCTGGTCAAGAATGTGCTGGTCGAGTTTGACCCTACGCCAACTCCCAAGGGATTGTCTGCCAAGCAGATCCGTATTCCTGAGGTCTATATAAGAGAGCGACTGCTGAATTTCTTCACCTCCAAGGGTAGCAATCCCAAGCATGGTGACGCCGCGTTGCGCTTGCCTATTTCGACCCGTTTTTTCAAAGACCCGGCCAAGGGGCGCCAGTATATAGAAGAACTGGCTAAGCAGTGTGGCTGCAATGCCGTGCTCGGGCTTGAGTTTGAAAAGAAGACCTTCTCCGAAGGCAACTATCGCTTTACCGGCCATGCTTTCAAGGGGGAGTTGGCCCTGGTCACTGAAAAGCAGCCCTGTGACACCAAAGAGATGGCCCTAGCTGCCGAGCGGCAGTTGCAGCAAAGAATACAGGCGGCTGAGCAGGCCTTTGGGCCGATACAAGAGGCTGAGCTTAAGGCAAGGCAGAGCCAGCTTTCCGGTTGCCTCGGCAGCGCCGTTGCTGTGCTTGCTGTGGTGGCAATCCTGCCAGCGGCGATTATCGCCGGTATCGCCGGTCTGTTCCCGCAGTAACAGGCATGGTGATTTCAGCTTGAATGGATGAAAAAGTGTACTTAACTACACTTTGCGTCGTTCTTATGGCCCCATTAACTCCATATGCATCGGGTGCTTGGATTAAGGCCTGCAGAAAGGAAGCGGCATTCACTCAGTAAGTGGTGGCAATGTTTTGTGGTGTCACCAACAAAACCTTGATCCGGGTAGAGATGGCTGAAGATGTCCATATCTCTACTGTCTTCAAGATACTCAATGGTTTGGGGTTCGTTTGCTGGCGCAGCCCAAGCCTGATGTTGATTTGACCGGGTGTTACTGGATATGGGTGGTACTGGATATGGGGGGTATAAGTGGAACCGCAAACCTTGTCTTGGATATGCATCTTGGTGACCGAATCATAGGTGAGTTGTTATTCGATGCCGCCACCGAGAGTTTTGCCGTCAGTTATCGCCGGTATATTTCCTTGCTGAGGCAGGCTGTTGTTTCAGCGCTTATCTGTCTCTTGGCCGAGCGACAGATAAGCGGCCAAACCAAGCTCCTTGCGTAGCCCTTAGCTTTACCTGCCTGGGCGGTCTGTCGGCGGCTTAACTTAAGGTCGGCAAGTGTCAGAATTGCCATCTGAACTGCACATCCGGGACTTGCAGATACCTGAGCTCGTTCACCAGCTTGTCTTTTTCATTCAGCAGCTGTTTTTTCTTCTCCAGGGTGCTGGCCTTGTCTGTCATGGACACCAGCTTCTGATCCAGATCGCGGATTTGATAATCTATCTGACGCAGGCGGCTGCGGATCTCATCGGCACGTTTGTTGAGCTGGTATTGGTGGTAGCCGGCATTGTACTGTTCGACAAAGGCGTTGCTGGAACAGACACCGGCATAGCCTTCACCTGCCAGGCCGACTCGGTAGCCATTTTCCGGCTGACAGTAGTTTTGCAGCCCCTGTAGATAGCCATTGCGCCACTCGCCATGATCAACCCGAATGCCGAACTCGGCACAATCTTCGGCATAATTATTGATCCTGCTGGCATGAGCGCCATTGTTGCCATCCTGAAGTCCGAGGGAAAACCAATCTGAGTTTTGGCATTGGTTGAGGTCGAGTGAACTGCATTGGGTCAGCATGAGCGCGCTCAGTGCCAATAAGATATTTTGGTATTTCATTCTGTAAATGACTGCTTATTAGTTGAATAAGCCTAATCCGTGGCGAGGAGTCGGTATAATACAGCGATTAGCTCCAAACCTGATACGTATTAATACAAATTTACAATTTAGCCTGGAAAGGGCCCAACATGTTCGCCGGATTGACCCAAGTATCAAACTCGGCCTCTGTTACCAGTCCTGACTCCAACGCAGCTTGCCTCAGACTAATGCCTCTTTGGTGGGCGTCCTTGGCGATTTGGGCCGCCTTGGCATAGCCTATGTGAGGATTGAGGCTGGTGACCAGCATCAAGGAGCGCTGCAGCTGCTTGGCTATCATCTCGCGGTTGGGTTCCAGCCCCGAAGCGCAGCGCTCATCAAAGCTCAGACAGGCATCACCCAGCAATTCGGCGCTTTGCAGCAGATTGGCGGCAATGAGCGGCCGAAAGACATTGAGCTGAAACTGGCCGTTGCTGGCACCTATGCTGACGGCGAGATCGTTGCCCATCACCTGAGCCGCTACCATGGTCAGCGCCTCGCACTGAGTCGGGTTAACCTTGCCGGGCATTATGCTGGAGCCGGGTTCGTTGGCAGGCAACTGCAGTTCCCCTATGCCGCAACGGGGGCCGCTGGCGAGCATGCGAACATCATTGCCTATCTTCATCAGGCTGACCGCCAGGCGCTTGAAGGCGCCGCTGAGCTCGACCATGGCATCGCTGGCACTCAGTGCCTCGAACTTGTTGGCCGCGCTGACAAACTGCTCACCACTGAATGACGATATCAGTTCGGCAGCGCGCTCGGCATAACCTGCGGGAGAATTGAGCCCAGTCCCCACGGCTGTGCCGCCAAGAGCCAATTCACGGCAGTTTGCCAACGCCTGCTCTATGGCGCCTATGCCTTTATCCAACTGAGTCACCCAGGCACTGATCTCCTGTCCCAGTGTCAGTGGGGTGGCATCCATAAAGTGGGTGCGACCGGTCTTGGTAATATCGGCGAACTGTTGTGACTTGCGTTTAAGGGTATCGCGCAGTGCACCTATGGCCGGCAGTGTGTGTCTGCAGGTCTTGAGCACTACAGCGATATGCATGGCGCTGGGGAAGGTATCATTGCTGCTCTGGCTGCGATTGACATCATCGTTCGGGCTCAGGCTGATGGCCTTATTTGCCAGAGCCATGCCTCGATTGGCTATCACCTCATTGAGGTTCATATTGGTTTGGGTGCCGCTGCCGGTCTGCCAAATGACCAGTGGAAAGTGCTGCTCCAGTTGGCCCGCCAAGATTTCATCGCAAACTCTGGCGATGAGCGCCGCCTTGTCCTTGGGCAGTTGCCCAAGCTCGGCATTGGTCTGGGCTGCGGCTTTTTTCAACAGGGCGAAGGCGTGGATGATGGCCTTTGGCATACTCGCTTGCGGGCCTATGGGGAAGTTTTCCAGACTGCGCTGGGTCTGGGCGCCCCAGTATTTGTCTGCCTCTACCTTGACCTCGCCCAGGGTGTCGTGCTCAATCCGATATTGCATTGCCGCCTCCTGTCGTCTGTTGCCGTCCTCAGCATAGCATGGCCTTTGGGTCTCTCCTGAAATAATCCGCCGGGTTTCCCGGTCTGGATTGGGCGGCCTGTTTCAGGCCTGGATTATGATTTTTACAAAAGGAGTAAGCATGAGAGTATCGGTTTGGTCTGCGTTATTGCTCTTGGGGACTCAGTTGGGTGCTTTGGGCTCCAGTTCGGTAATGGCGGCTCAGGCAAATGATTTTATTCAAGTATTTGAAGCGCTTTCCGGTAAACATCCGGGAGAACGTAAGGGGCATGCCAAGGGAATCTGTACCATTGGCAGTTTCCGGCCTAGTGCAGGGGAGCCCTGGCTCAAGGAGTTACCTCTGTTTGCCACAGAGCAGGCTCTGCCCGCTCAGGTGCGTTTTTCCATGGCGGGCGGCGATCCTTTTGTGGCCGATACCAGTCGCAGCCCAAGGGGGATAGGCGTGCGCATCGAACTGCCAGACGGGCAGGTGCATCAGTTGGCCGGGTTGACCACGCCTGTGTTTCCGGGGAAAGATCCCGACAGTTTTCTTGGCTTGCTGCGCGCGTCACTGGCGCAGCGTGAGGGGGAAACCGGCGCGGTTGCACGCTATCTGCAGCAACATCCGGATGCCGCCCGTCAGGGGCAGTGGCTAAAGCAGCACAATCCACCGGCGGCCTATACCTCGGTCAACTACTTTGGCATTCACAGCTTTATCTTTGGTAATGAAGACCAGCAAAAGCGCTTTGGTCGCTGGGAGCTTTGGCCTGTGGACGGAGAGCAGTCTCTGACGGATGCCGAGCTGGCACAATTGCCAGATGATTTTCTGGTGGACAGGTTGATGCAGAGGCTGAAAACAGGGCCGGCTCACTTTGAGCTTAAGCTGACCCTGGCCGAGGAGGGAGATCCCTTGCTGGACCCTTCACAGCAGTGGCCGGAGGACCGACCCAGGGTCACTCTCGGGCGCCTGACCATAGACTCGGTTGCGGCTTCGGCCTGTGACAAGCTGAATTTTGATCCCAATGTGCTCAGTAAAGGGATTGCCGCCAGTGATGACCCTGTGCTGCGGCTGAGATCCGCGGCTTATGCCATCTCTTTTGGCAAGCGTCTAAGCGGCCAGTAACGGCAATAAAATGACAGGAACGAACCTTAAAAATGTAGCGCTTTATAGTTGTTATATGTACATTTTTTATCGTTGGGGGCGATAACAGTGTGTCAGGTTCGCTCCTGTCGAAACTTTAACGGATTAGGGTAAACTCCTGGCTCAACTGACGAATGCGCCGCTGCAGTTGCAGCAGTTCTCCCATCAGCCGGGATTGCCTGGGCCTGCTTGTTGTTTCATTCTGTGCCAGCCATTGATAAACCTGTTTGGTGGAGATTCCATGCTGACGGGCAACGTCAAACATAAGCCTGCCGTTTTGGGTCACTTCCTTAATGGCTTGCTGTCGCAGCTTCTGCTCGTTAATTTCCATACTGCCTCCCTGATGGTTCAAGAATGGTTTTTCAGAGCTGTGATTCCAGCTCTGCTATTCCACATCCCATTGGCTGTAGCCCAAGTGCTTGAGGCAATGCCAGAGTGATTGCCAACTGCTGCGCATTTTCATCAGTGTTTTCATAATGACTCCTGAACAGTGGAATACTGCTTTATAGGTATGTAAGAAACATGCCAGTTTTTAATCTTCTTTTAATATGTTGATATAAAAGAAAATTGATTCATTTCATTATCGGATGTATCTGCCTGGCGCCACCCAATAGAGTGCAGTCTGCTCTATTTTGGGACTTCATTTGATGTCAGCGCCGTGACACTTGGCTGACAATCCTGGTTAGGAAATGTCGGATTTGACTGAATCTATGCTGAACGCCGTGCGGATTTGCCGCCTCTATGGCCTCCGGGGGGATTGTCTGCTTGAGGCGCTGCTATATACTTTGGCGCCAGGTAGGTTCCGCTTAGCTTGGAACAAGCAGACGAAGGAAAAATAACATGAAAAAGCGCGCTTTTCTGACAGCCCCTCTGTTGCTGGCAATGCTGGCAACTGGCTGTACCACTGTGAATCCTTATACCAATGAGCAACAGACTGCCAAGGCGACCAACGGAGCATTGATAGGTGCCGTAGCCGGCGCGGCCATAGGTGTGGCCTCCTCCAGCAAGAGCGACAGGGGCAAGGGTGCCCTGATCGGGGCAGCATCCGGCGCTGCCGTAGGCGGTGGTATCGGCTATTACATGGATGTGCAGGAAACCAAACTGCGTCAGCAACTGGCGTCTACCGGTGTCAGTGTGACCCGGGTGGGCGATACCATAGTGCTCAACATGCCCAATGAAGTGACTTTCCAGGTCGATAAGACAGATCTCAGTAGCGGCGCCATGCGGGTATTGGACAGCGTAGTGCTGGTGGCCAAGGAATATGACAAGACTCAACTGAATGTAGTGGGTTATACCGACAGCAGTGGCTCTGAGTCCTACAACCTGAGATTGTCACAGGTTCGCGCCAGTGAGGTTGGTAATTACTTGATCCGTAAAGGTGTATCCGGACAGCGAGTATTGACCCAAGGCCGAGGTGAGGCCAGCCCAATCGCCTCAAATGCCAGCCCTCAGGGGCGGGCACAGAACCGTCGGGTAGAGATTATTCTTAGTCCACTTGGCTAAGATTTTAAGCTTAAGGGTCGCTGCGGCGGCCCTTTTTATTGGGTCAAATTGTCCCTTTCTCCGGTTTTTTCTGTCAGATGGCGTGATCTTGAGGGGAGTTTATGACAAGTTCTGTCGTGGTGCGTTGATTTGTGACGCGCTTTGGTTGAGTTTAGCGGCATCTGTATCTTATACACCGGAGAAAAATAAATGAAAAAGAGCGTCTGCTTACTCGCACTGTTACTGCCCGCCTTCTCGCAGGCGGCGGATTTGGAATTCAGGGCCGCAGGAAGTTTGAAGACAGCCATGACGGATGTTATCGCCAGTTATCAGGCCGATGGCGGCGTTAAGGTTAATGCTCAGTTTGCTCCTTCAGGCCTGCTCAGAGGCCGAATTGAAGAGGGCGAGAAGGTCGACCTGTTTGCGTCGGCCAATATGAAGCATCCACAGAAACTGATGCAGGAAGGCAAGGGTGCGCCTGTGGTGATGTTTGCCCGTAACCGCCTGTGCGCCTTGGCGCAAGATAATGTCCCTCTGACGACAGAAAA
This sequence comes from Shewanella sp. ECSMB14102, assembly GCF_000813075.1. Classification (NCBI taxonomy): domain Bacteria; kingdom Pseudomonadati; phylum Pseudomonadota; class Gammaproteobacteria; order Alteromonadales; family Shewanellaceae; genus Shewanella; species Shewanella sp. ECSMB14102. Next base: position 25,104 of record NZ_JWGX01000009.1, on the reverse strand, counting down.
TATGCTGGATACTTTGCTGGATAGCAAGATCAAGCTGGGCACCTCCACTCCCAAGGCTGACCCTGCCGGAGACTATGCTTTCAAGGTGTTTGACCGCGCCGAAGCTATCAAGCCGGGTAGCCAGGCCAAATTGGCGGCCAAGGCACTGCAATTGACCGGTGGCGCCGATAGTGCCAAACCCCCTAAAGGCAAGAACCCCTATGGCTGGGTGATGGTCAATAAACAGGCGGATGTATTTTTAACCTACTGCACCAACGCTGTTTTGGCCAAGAAAGAAGTGCCTGCTCTAAAGATAGTGGCGTTGCCCGAGTCGCTGGCAGTGGGTGCCAACTATGGCATGCTGGTGCTGGATAAGGCCGACCCTGCCGCTTGGCCGCTGGCCATGTATATTCTGTCTCCCAAGGGGCAATCCATTCTGGCCTCTTATGGTTTTGAAGCGCCGCTTAAACCTTAGTCGCTATAACTGAGATATTTGGAGAGTGTGCTTCAGTTCCCCGGAACTGAAGCACACTCTCTTTATGGGTATATAGCTACTTTTTGAGCAAATCAGCTTGCACAGGCAATTATTATCCTTCTAAAGTAAGGCATTATATCCTTACCAGGGGGGAGCATGCTCGAAACCAAAGGCTTACCGATAGCGACAGATTACCTCGGTGATGAGGTGAGATTTATTCGCCTTTGCTATGAAAGTCAGGGCCTGGATATCGAGGTAAGTGTCGAAGGTAGCAGGGCGCAGGTTCATTTTGACTCTGTGGTTGGCTTTCGAATGTTGGATGAGGGTGACCTGATGGAGTTCTGGACCGAATGCAGCCTTTCCAATGGCTGGTTATTTCAGATTTCCAACGGCGGCTGGTACCGCCAAGAGGCCAAGCGCAGCGGCTTTATGGCCAGCGCCAACCTCAAGTTGCAGGAATTTCTGTTGGTGAGCCGTGGCGAGTGTGTCTCCGTTTTCTGTGAGCAGGGTGAACCCAAGGTGTGTTGGCTTAAAGACTGACTCGCTATCTTTTACAGCCTAAGGGCGAGCTTGGTCGCCCTGTTGTTACTTTATTCATCAAGGTCAGAGCTTGATGCTCTTGGCCCCGTTATTCTGCCCTCAAAAGTAGAGCTTCAGCTCACTAAAATCAGCGCCTCAGCTCATTAAAACGAGAGTCGCCAACCCCAGGAAGGCGAACAGGCCTATCACATCTGTCACTGTGGTTAGCACCATGCCACCGGCCAGTGCAGGATCCACATTGAGCTTTTTCAGTATTAAAGGGATGCTGGCCCCGGCGAGACCGGCTACCGTCATATTGATTAACATGGCACCGCCAATAAGGGCGCCGAGCGCCAGATCGCCTTTCCAGATCCACACGGCAGTGAATACCAACGCCGACCACAGCAGGCCATTGAGAAAGCCGATAGCCAGTTCTTTGCCTATGAGCCAACGGGAGTTGCTTTGACCTATGTGGCCGAGGGCGATACCGCGGATCACCAGCGCCAGAGTCTGGTTACCGGCAACGCCGCCCATGCTGGGCACTATGGTCATCAGAATTGCTATGGTGGCAAATTTTTCCAGTGTGCCTTCAAACATATTACTGACCGAGGCGGCCAACAGAGCGGCAAACAGGTTGAAGGTTAGCCACAAAGAGCGGCGAAAGGCACTCTTGAACACAGGGCCGAAGGTGTCTTCATCATCGTCCATCCCCGCCATCCCCATCATGGAGTGTTCGGCGTCTTCGCGGATAACATCCACCACATCATCAATGGTGATTCGACCAAGCAGATGGCCTTCACTGTCGACCACTGGTGCCGAAACCCAGTCATGGCGTTCAAACAGCTGGGCCACTTCATTGTCCGGCATGGTGACGGGAATACTCTCAAGCTCGGGATCCATTATGCTGCGGATCCCGGCGGTGGGGTTACAGGTCAGCAGGGTGGAGAGCTTAACGCCACCGAGCAAAACATCGCGTCTATCTACCACATAGAGGGTATCTGTGGCTTCGGGCAACTCGCCTCTTTGACGCAGATAACGCAGCACCACATCGACGTTGACGTCCGGTCTCAGGGTCACGGTATCTGTGTTCATCAGACTGCCGGCACTGTCTTCCGGATAGGAGAGCGCCTGTTCGACCCTGGCCCTGTCTTGGGCACTCATGGAGTGCAGTACCTGTTTGTAGAGGGTATCCGGCAGGCTTCGCAGCACATAGGCCAGATCATCGGTATCCATACCCGCGGTCGCTCGTGCCAAGCGCTCAGGACTCATCAGGCTGATCAGCTGGTCTTTCATATCCTCACCCAGCTCTTCGAGGATCTCACCGCTCTGTTCCTGATCCACAAGTTGCCAGAGTACCTGACGGGTACGTGGTGGTGAAGATTCGAGAATAAAGGCGATATCCGAAGCTGTCATTCGCTGCAGCATGTCGCGCACATGCACGAACATACCACTGCCAAGAGCTTGGTTTAGTTGAGTAAGACGTTGTTCTGTCAGCTCTTGGTCGAGCGCTTCTATTGGCATGCAGTTCCCCCTGTGATGCAAAGCGAGGATATGTTACCTCAAGACAGGGGAGTTATAGAAACAAAGAGTGCAGTGCTAAGGAAGGGGCGAGCAAGTCCCACGCGTGCTCTGTGTCGGCTTACCGTACTGCCTGCTGTGTTGTGTCTTTCCCTAAGACTTCAGCTGGCTTCGTCGAAACGGGCGTTTATCAGAGCGCAGATGGCATCCATTGCGGGTTCGGCATCCGGGCCTTCGGCAATAAGGCGTATGGTTTTGCCTTGACCGGTTTCCAGCATCAAGAGCCCAAGCACGCTGGCGGCCGAGGCCTTTTTCTCGCCCTGGATCAGAGTGATATCGGCTTCGAACTCGCTGGCCAGCACCGCCAGCTTAGTGGCGGCGCGGGCATGCAGGCCCAGCTTGTTGACTATGGTGACTTCCCGTTCAACCTTTGCCATTGCCCAGCTCTCTGTGGCGGGCCTGTACCTTGTGTTTGCTGTTGCCAAAACGCTTGGCCAGCTGGTCGGCGACATAGACAGATCTATGCTGGCCGCCGGTGCAGCCTATGGCTATGGTGAGATAGCTGCGGTTGTTGCGTTCAAGGTGCGGTAGCCAGGTTTCCAGCAGATTCTCTATCTGCCAGATAAATTTGTTCACCAGTGGCTGACGGATAAGGAATTCCTGTACCGGCTCATCCAGCCCAGTCAGCGGCCTGAGCGCCGGTTCCCAGTGAGGGTTGGGCAGAAAGCGCACATCAAACATGAAGTCGGCTTCCTGGGGCATGCCGTGCTTGAAGCCGAACGATTCGAAGTTGATCACCAACTCTTTGTCGACGCTGCCCAGCAGAATTTCTCGCACTTTGTCACTGAGTTCATAGATATTCAGTGCCGAGGTATCTATGTAGTGATCCACCAGTTTCGACATAGGCTCCAGCAACTTACCTTCGTGCTTGATGGCATCTTGCAGCGAGACAGTGCTCTTGGATAGGGGGTGTAATCTGCGGGTTTCGCTGTAGCGTTTAAGGAGTACTTTATCGGAAGCGTTGAGGAAGAAGCTGGTCAGTTGGGTGTTTTCCGGCAGTGCCGCCAACTGTTTTTCCAGCACTTTTTCCTGATCCGGCATGTTGCGCACATCTATGCTGATGGCGACCAGATCATTGCTGCCTCGGAGGTTTTCCAGCAGGCTGCCTATCATGGGCAGGGGCAGATTATCCACACAGTAGTAACCCAGGTCTTCGAGTACCCTGAGGGCAACGGATTTTCCGGAACCGGAGCGGCCTGAGACTATAGCGAGTTTCATCCTGTGATCACCTGATAGAGTTCTGTTTCATCGCGGGATTTACGCAACTGCTTGAGTATTGCTTTGTCGCTGAGCTTTTCAGCCATGGCAGACAGGGTACTCAGATGTTGTTGGCATTGATCTGCGGGAACCAGAAGGGCGAACAGTATGTCCACCGGTTGGTTGTCTATGGCATCGAAGGCGATAGGCTCTTCGCATTTGACCAGCACGGCAATCGGCTCTGTGATATCAGGCAGCCGGCCATGCGGAATCGCAATACCATTACCTATACCTGTGCTCCCCATCTTTTCGCGGGCCAAAAGGCTTTCAAAAATCGCTTGAGAGGAAAGGGTGGGGTACTGGGCGCTGGCGAGATCGCTAATTAGCTCCAGTACCTTTTTCTTACTGCCCGGAGTGGCACAGGTAGTGCACTCCGGCCGCAGGATGGTACTCAGTTCCATCGTTAGTGTTTTGTCAGCTTTTCTTTGTGTTTAATGACCTGACGATCCAATTTATCAATCAGAACGTCGATGGCGGCATACATGTCGGCATGTTCAGAAGTTGCATAGACTTCGCCGCCTGTGAGGTTGATCTTGGCTTCGGCAATCTGTTGCAGTTTTTGTACATTGAGCACAACGTGCACATTATTGATCTGTTCGAAATGGCGTTCAAGTTTCGAAAACTTACTTTCCACATAGTCACGCAGTGAGTCGGTGATCTCGATATGATGTCCTGTCAGGTTGATTTGCATAGAAAGATTCCTCCAATTTCCAACTGTGGATTTATAAACTCTTACGCTGGTTCGACGGTGGTATCATCATAGCCTCGCGATACTTGGCTATGGTGCGTCTTGCAACGTTGATTCCCTGTTCTGCCAGAAGTTGTGCCATCTTGCTGTCGCTCAAAGGTTTCTTCTGGTTTTCCGCTGCCACGAGCTTCTTGATAAAAGCCCTGATCGCCGTGGAAGAGCATTCTCCGCCATCTTCGGTACCGACATGGCTGGAGAAGAAGTACTTCAATTCAAATATTCCCCTTGGGGTATGCATATACTTTTGAGTGGTGACCCTGGAGATGGTCGATTCATGCATCTCGACCGCCTCGGCAATATCGTTGAGTACCATGGGTTTCATGGCCTCTTCACCATATTCAAAAAATCCCTGCTGGAACTGCACTATGCAGTTGGCCACCTTGAGCAGGGTGTCGTTGCGGCTCTCCAGGCTCTTGATAAACCATTTGGCTTCCTGAAGATGACCACGAATAAACTGGCTGTCTGATTGGCTGCGGGCGCTACGGGCCATGGCAGCATACTGTTGGTTGATCCCGAGTTTGGGCATACAGTCCGGATTGAGCTCCACCACCCAGCGCCCGTTCTTCTTCCAGACGCTGACATCCGGGATCACATATTCCTCGTCCATCGGCTGCACCAGCAAACCGGGGCGGGGATTGAGGCTCTGAATAAGGTTGATGGCGTCACGCAGTTGATCTTCCTTGAGCTTGGTCTTACGCATTAGGGTGCGAAAGTCGCGGGTAGCGATGAGATCCAGATGTTCGTCAATCAACAAGCGGGCGTCGGCCAGATGCGGGGTGTCGGCGTTAAACTGTTGCAATTGGATCAGCAGGCATTCGCGCAGATCTCTGGAGGCGATGCCGATGGGATCGAAGTGCTGGATCCGCTTGAGTACCGCCTCGACTTCATCGAGCTCAATCTCAGGGTTGCCCATGGCTTCGAGGATCTCCTCAGTGCTCTGGGTTAGATAGCCCTGCTCGTCGATGGCATCTATGATGGCGGTGGCAATGGCGTCGTCGGTATCGGAAAACGGGGTCAGGTTCTTTTGCCATTCTAGGTGTTCATAGAGACCTTCGCTGGTTTCACCCTGGAAGGGCATGTCATCTTCACGGCCCATAGCCGGCCCTGAGGCGCTGGCGGCGGTAAAGACTTCATCCCAGGTGGTATCCATAGGCAATTCATCCGGCATAGACTCATTGTTCAATGCCTCTGAGGTTTCTACCGTGGAACCATCTTCCTGCTTGACGCTCAATTCGCCGGCGTCGTTTTCCTTGTGGTTGTCGTCGATAGCGTCATCCTGGTTGTCCTCGGCCATCTCCAACAGAGGGTTGGCTTCCAAGGCTTCCTGGATTTCCTGCTGCAGCTCAAGGGACGACAGTTGCAGCAGGCGAATTGCCTGCTGCAACTGAGGTGTCATGGTCAACTGTTGACCCAATTTGAGCTGGAGTGACGCTTTCATTATACCGCTAATCCCTACTCGTTATTTTTCAAGGAAAAAATTCAATAATAACAAACTATAATACCCGGAATTGCCGCCGGATGACATGATCCTAACTATAGCCTGAATTGTTCGCCTAAGTACACAGCACGCACTTGCTGGTTGTCCAAGATTTCAGCGGGTGTGCCCTCGGCAATCAACTGCCCATGGCTGACAATGTAGGCTCGCTCACAAACGTCGAGCGTTTCGCGAACATTGTGGTCTGTGATCAGCACCCCCAAACCGCGGGACTTAAGCTGTTCGATGATTTTCTTGATATCGATAACTGAGATGGGATCCACACCGGCGAACGGCTCATCCAGCAGAATGAACTGTGGATTGGCGGCCAATGCCCGGGCGATTTCCACCCGGCGGCGTTCACCGCCGGAGAGGGACATCCCCAGGCTGTCACGTATGTGGGTAATGTGGAATTCTTCCAGCAACTGTTCGAGTTGTTCCTCGCGCTCGTCGCTGTTGAGCTCTTTGCGGGTTTGCAGTACGGCCATGATGTTGTCATGTACCGACAGCTTGCGGAAAATACTGGCTTCCTGTGGCAGATAGCCTATGCCTTTACGGGCACGCAGGTGCATGGGATCCAAGGTCAGCTCGTCGTCGTCAATGAAAATACGGCCCTTGTCACTCTGCACCAGGCCAACCACCATATAGAAGGTAGTCGTCTTGCCCGCCCCGTTGGGGCCCAGCAGCCCCACGATCTGGCCGGTATTGACCGATAGGCTGACATCTTTGACTACGTTGCGCTTCTTGTAACTCTTTGCCAGGTTTTGTGCCGTCAGGGTGCTGGTCATTGCGGCTCCTGCTGCTGTTCTTTCTTATTGAGATCCTGATAGTTTTCCGGCTGGATAACAGTGGTTACCCTATCTTGGCCTTTGCCGCTGCTTTCCGCTTCCAGCTGCTGCTTGTTGATGTCGTAGACTATCTTCTCGGCGGTTACTTCGCTGCCGTCCTGTTCCACTTTGGCTTGACCTATCAAGGTCATGATGCGGCTGTCTATGTTGTAGTGGATCTCTTTGGCCTTGGCACTGGCCTGACGGCCATCTTCCAGCTTCTGGGTATAGGTGGCAGGTGAGCCCTTGGCCACCAGGATCCGCTCGCCACTCTTGTCCTCAGTGTAAGCCGTGAGTTCATCGGCCAGCAGCTTCAAACTGCCCTGGGTGACTGTGACAGGCCCGCCGTATACCACGCGCTTGTTTTTGATATCGGCAAACTGATTGGCGGCGCTGATCTCGACTTTTTGCAGCAGATCTTCTTCAATGGCCACCGCCGACAGGCTTGTGATGCACAAGAGGGCACCGATAAAAAGCTTACTTGGTTTCATAGGTTCCTTTCACCTGACTGGTCAGCTTTACTTGCTGAGCGTTGAGATCGGCATACAGGCCGGATCCCTTGATATTAAAGTCTCTGCCTTCGATCAGGATCTCGCGATCTGAGGTCATGATCATGGTGTCCAGATCCAGCTCCACATAACTGGTTTTCAGGCTCTGGATCGGTTCATTGGGGCTAATGGCGTCGATGATAACATTATTTTCAAGTACCACTCGGTTACTCTTGCGATTGAGCCTGCCCTCGTTGGCAGACAGGCGCCACTGCGCTTCGCCCTTGTCCGGATAGACCAGATAAACCGGTTGGTTGAAGAAGGTCTTCTCATTGGCTTCATAGTGTTCCATGTGTGCCGCCGCGACCCTGCTGGCGACATTGCCCTGCTCGTCAAAGTTGACTGAGCGCAGGTCATCGGCGACAAAGTCCGGCCGCACCACATCCACCGGCGCCTCGCTCTGTTGGGCGTTGCGCTTGTTCTGCACCTGCCAGTAAAGGATTAGTGCAGTGGAGAAAAACAAAATAATGGCCAGAGTGACCCTATTCATATACTCATTCCGTGGGCATTTTCAAATTTGTCCTGACTGAGCAGGATAAGATCCGCCAGCTCCCGCAGCGCACCATGGCCGCCGGTAATCTGGGTGATCATGTGGCAGTGCTGCCTTACCCAAGGATGGCCATCGGCCACGCAAACCGCCAGTCCAACTTGCTTCATCACCGGCAGGTCGACAATGTCGTCACCTATATAGGCCACTTGTTCAGGCTTGAGGTCATAATGTTTAAGCAGCGCCTCATAGGGCTCAAGCTTGTTGTCTATGCCTTGATAAATCTTGTCTACCCCCAGGGCCGTCATGCGGTTTTCGACTATCTGGGACTTGCGGCCGGTGATCACCGCCACCTGAATGCCGCAGGACAGCAGCGAGCGCACTCCATAGCCATCGCGGGTGTGAAAGGCCTTCAGCTCTTCGCCGCTGTTGCTCATATAGATACGGCCATCGGAGAAGACACCGTCGACATCACAAATAAGCAGCTTGATTTTGGCGGCTCTTTGCCAGTTGTCTTCGCTTATGGGTCCGTAAAAACCTTGATGACTCATCAGATAACCCCCGCCTTGACCATATCCAGCATATTGAGTGCTCCAATCGGCTCATTGGCGCCATTGATGACGATAAGGCCGTTAATGTCGTTTTCGTCCATCACCTTGAGCGCCTGCGCCGCGAGGATATTGTCACCACTGGTGATGCAATCCCGGGTCATGACATCGCTTATTTTGGTGGTACGCAGGTTGACTCCGGCGTCGATGACACGTCTCAAATCACCATCGGTGAAAATACCCACCAGCTGCTTCTGCTGATTGACCACTGAGGTCATACCCAGACCCTTCTTGGAGATTTCATACAGGGCGTCTGTGATACAGATATCTTCTGTGACCAACGGCAGTTCTTCGTCTTTATGCATCACATCGCTGACCTTGAGCAGCAGTTTGCGCCCTAAAGCGCCGCCGGGATGCGACAGGGCAAAGTCGTCTTTGGTAAAGCCTTTGGCCTGCAACAGGGCGACCGCCAGGGCGTCTCCCATCACCAGGGTGGCCGTGGTGCTGGAGGTGGGGGCCAAGCCCAGCGGGCAGGCTTCTTCCGGCACCTTGATGCATAGATGCAGCTGCGCCAGCTTAGCCATGGTGGATTCTGGCTTGCCTGTCATGGAGATCATAGGGATCCCCTGGCGCTTGATGACGGGGATCAGGGTTAGAATTTCGCTGGACTCGCCCGAGTTGGAGATAGCCAATACGATATCGTTTTCACTCAACACTCCAAGGTCGCCGTGGCTGGCTTCGCCCGGGTGAACGAAGAATGCCGGGGTGCCCGTGCTGGCGAGGGTGGCAGAAATCTTATTGCCTATATGGCCCGATTTCCCCATCCCCATCACTATCACCTTGCCGCTGCAGTTGAGGATCAGTTCGCAGGCTTGGGCGAACTCGGGGGAATCAACAAACTGGTACAGGTTATCCAGTGCTTGTTTCTCGATATCTATTACTCTGCGGCCCCATTGGCGCAGTTGCTTAGCTTCTGCCATAGTTGTCTCTCGTCTTTTTGCCCTTCATCGCTAGTGGGATTGAAACAGGCTGTATTGATAGCCAATGAAGCTTATCAGTAGTAAGGCACCGTGCCAGCGCTTGAGTTCACGTTGTTTACCTGTGCTCAGCACCAGGAGTGCCAGGGCACAACTGGTGCCCAAAGCCATATAAAAGTCGCGTCCGGCCGCTGCGGCGTCGATTACGCCCGGGGCGATAAGACCGGGTATTGCCAATACCGCCAGAATATTAAACAGGTTGGAGCCGACAATATTGCCTATGGCCAAGTCGTCCTCTTTCTTGAGCACACCGGCTACGCAGGCTGCCAGTTCCGGCAGGCTGGTGCCCACGGCAATGATGGTCAGACCGATAACCAGATCCGATAGCCCAAAAGACTTGGCAATACCCACGGCACCTTCGACCATCCAGTCTGCCGACAGTGGCAAGAGTACCAAGCCTATGATCAACCAGAGTACTGCCTTGGCAGTGGGCACATCTTTGGGGATCTCGGCATCGGCTTCATCGGCGAGTGGATCCTTATTCTTATTGGTCAGTGCATGCCAGATAAGATAGCCCATCAGGCCGAAGAACAGCGCCAGTAAAATAACTCCTTCGCTGCGGCTGAGATACTGATCGTGCAGGAAGTAACCCGCCAGCACTGTGGCGCCCAGCATCATGGGGATCTCCCGCTTCAGGGTCTTGGAGCTGACGGCAATAGCCCCGAGCAGGGCGGTCAACCCCAGGATCAAGCTGACATTGGCGACATTGGAGCCCAGCACATTACCCACGGCCGTATCCGGCATGCCGGCCATGGAGGCGCTGGCGGCAACGAACATCTCAGGGGCCGAACTGCCCATGGCGACTATGGTCAGTCCTATCAACATGGGGGGTAACCCCAGGTTACGGGCAAAAGCCCCGGCGCCATAAACGAATTTATCGGCACTCCAGACCAGGACGGACAAGCCGGCGAGCAGCAAGAAAATATTGAATAACATGCAGTAAATAAAGCTACGGATTCTGGCGTGCATTTTCGCCGTATTTGCTACAAATTGAAAGTATCACGGCGCGATACTATTGATTCAGTTGTGCGCTTATCCTCAATTGCGTACAATTTATCGCTTATCTTTGGCTTGGCCAGACGGGTTACCGGGCGCCATTCAGCGTCAATTCAGTAAGCCTGCGGCAGTATCAAGCCTTATAACGGCGGGCCATATGTGCCGTGGTGCTACAGCCGCGCCGTAACTTGAATTCCACTAGACAAGGTCTCCATTTCATTTTGATGCCGGAATCCAGCAAGCAGCAAAATCCTTCTCCCCTGGTCGAGGTCAATAATCTCGGCTTCAGTCGTGGATCGAGGGTGATTTTTGAGCAGATAAGCCTCACGATTCCCAGAGGTAAAGTCACTGCCATCATGGGACCCAGCGGCATAGGCAAGACTACGCTGCTGAAGCTCATCGGCGGGCAGTTGACTCCGGATCACGGCGAGGTGTTGTTCGATGGTCAGGATCTTCACAAGCTGAGCCGCCACGAGCTGTTTGAAGCTCGTAAGCGAATGAGCATGTTGTTCCAGAGCGGTGCCCTGTTTACCGACATGAATGTGTTCGATAATGTGGCCTTTGCTCTCAGGGAACACTCAGGGCTGCCGGAAGCCATCATTCGTCGCATAGTGTTGATGAAGCTTGAAGCCGTAGGACTTCGCGGCGCGGCGCAGTTGATGCCGAGCGAACTCTCCGGCGGAATGCAGCGCCGGGCTGCCTTGGCCCGTGCCATAGCGCTCGAGCCGGAAATGGTGCTGTATGACGAGCCATTTGCCGGTCAGGACCCCATTTCCATGGGAGTGCTGGTGAAGTTGATTAAAGAGTTGTCCGATGCCTTGAATCTCACCTCTGTGGTGGTTTCCCATGACGTGGGCGAAGTGCTGAGCATTGCCGACTATGTGTATGTGATTGCCGACAAGCGCATCATAGCTCATGGTACTCCGTCCGAGCTCAAGCAGGCCGACAATCCACAGCTGAGGCAGTTTATCGACGGTATGCCGGACGGCCCAGTGCCTTTCCACTATCCGGCGCAGGATTATCAGAAGGAGTTGCTCGGTGAGTTTGACTGATTCGATAGCCAATCTTGGCCGCAATGCACTGGGTCTGATAACAGGGCTCGGCAAGGCCGGGGTGATGCTTTGGGGCGCCCTGGTGCAGCTGCCACGGCCACGCAAAGGCTTGCCATTGCTGATAAAGCAGGTGTACGTCGTCGGTGTGCAGTCCATGGTGATCATTTTGGTTTCCGGACTGTTTATCGGCATGGTACTGGCGCTTCAGGGCTACAACATCTTAGTGGATTTTGGCACTGAAGAGAGCCTGGGCCCCATGGTGGCGCTGAGCTTGCTCCGGGAGCTTGGGCCAGTGGTTACCGCCTTGCTGTTTGCCGGCCGCGCCGGTTCGGCCCTGACCGCTGAACTGGGGTTGATGAAATCCACAGAGCAGCTCTCCAGTTTGGAGATGATGGCGATAGATCCGCTGCGGCAGGTGATTGCGCCGCGCTTCTGGGCCGGGGTGATCAGTATGCCGTTGTTGGCCTTGATGTTTACCACTGTGGGTATCTATGGCGGTTATCTGGTTGGGGTTGAATGGAAAGGCATAGACAATGGCGCCTTCTGGTCGATTCTGCAGGCCGCGGTGGAATGGCGGCAGGACATAGTCAACTGCCTGATTAAAAGTTTTGTTTTTGCCATAGTGGTGACCTGGATAGCCCTTTATCGAGGTTATCAGGTGGTGCCTAATCCGGAAGGGATTAGCCGCGCGACCACTCAGACTGTGGTGCAGTCCAGCCTGGCGGTATTGGCGCTGGACTTCTTATTGACGGCGCTGATGTTTGCCCGCTGATTTTGGCGCCGGCGCATAATGGATGATTAACTCTGGTGACTCTATGTTGACACGAAAAATTGAATTTATGGTGGGACTCTTCCTGTTGGCGGGACTGGTGGCTTTTTTGCTGCTGGTATACAAGGTGGCCAATGTGGAGGTGCAGTCCGCTAGCAATACTTACACTCTAACGGCCAAGTTCAGTAACATCGGCGGCCTTAAAGTACGCTCGCCGGTCAAAGTGGGCGGTGTGGTTGTCGGTCGGGTCAGTCAGATCACCCTGGATCCCCAGCAGATGGTGCCTGTGGTGACCCTGACCATGGACAAGCGTTACGACCAGTTTCCTGAAACCAGCAGCCTGGCTATCTTGACCTCGGGCTTGCTGGGTGAGCAGTTCCTCGGCTTGACTCCAGGGTTTATGGATGACGATATCGCGATTTTGCAAGATGGCGATCGCATCGATGATACCCGTTCGGCGCTGGTGTTGGAGGAGCTGATCGGGCAGTTTTTATATAGCATGGGTTCAAAGGACAACTAGGAGCACTGAGATGTTTAAAGGGATAATCCGTAATCTGTTGGCCGTCGCCTGTCTGGCGTCTGCAACAGTGGCACAGGCGACCGATATCGATACCAGCAACCCTTATGTCATGGTGGAACAGGTTGCCGACAAGACATTTAACCGTTTTCATCAGGATAAGAGCATCATCGACAGCAATCCGGATCACCTCAAGGTGATCGTTAAAGAGGAGCTGATGCCTTATGTGGATTACAAGTACGCCGCTTACAAGGTGATGGGCCAATACTTGCAGCAGACCACCAGAGAGCAGCGTGATGCCTTTGTCGATGCTTTTGAGGGCTATCTGGTTTCCACCTATGCCCAGGCTTTTACCGAGTACACCAATCAGAAAGTGGAATTTGGCCGTGCCATCGACTTCAGCCAGGAAAAGATAGTCGAGGTGAATGTACAGATCATTGAAGCGGGCCGCCCGCCAATCAAATTGTTGTTCAAGGCGCGTCGTTTGAAGGACGACAGCTGGAAGGCCTTTGACCTGGTTGCCGAAGGTGTCAGTCTGCTGGCCTCCAAGCAGTCGGAAGTTACTACACTCATTCGCCAGAAGGGCATAGATGCCGTGATTGAGATGCTAAAAGAGCGCACTCAGGCTCACGTGGATCCCGATGGCCCCAAAGGCAAGGATGCGCTATGAAGCTTGAGCCACAGGGCGATAGCTGCAAATTGAGTGGGCGTTTGACTCAAGAAGAAGTCACCCGTTTGTGGAAGACACGCAAGACACTGCTGCCGGCCGATGTGCGCCGGTTGGATCTCAGCGAGCTGACATACTCAGACAGTGCCGGCATGGCGTTTCTAATGGAGCTTGTCAGTCTCAGAAAGGGGGAGCTGACCCTGGCTTCTCCCTCGCCACAGGTGCGTAAGTTGATCGCCCTGTATGATTTGGATGCCTTCTTTAGCACAGAGGGCCAAACTAGGTAAGTTTCCTATGAATACCACAGAGATAGAACAAATATTAAAGGACTCACTCTCGTTGACGGAAGTTTATGTCAGCGCCGAAGGCAGCCATTTCAAGATAGTGGCCGTGGGTGAATGTTTCGATGGCATGAGCCGTATCAAGCAGCAGCAGGCAATCTATGCCCCCCTGATGGACAAGATCACCAGTGGTGAGATGCATGCGCTCAGTATCAAGACTTTTACGCCTACCCAGTGGCAGCGTGAAAAAATCTTCAACATGCCAGCCTAGAGTATCAATGTGGATAAACTGAAAATTCAGGCAAGCGGTGCGCTTGCCGGTAACGTGGTGATCTCCGGCGCCAAGAACGCCGCTCTGCCTATCCTGATGGCCGGGGTGTTGACCGAATCGGAATTCCTGGTCTCCAACGTGCCTAATCTGAGGGACGTCAATACCAGCTGTAAGTTGTTGCGTTGCCTCGGTGCCGACGTCAGCGAGCAAGGCAAAGGGCAGATACGTATCGATGCCAGCGGCATCAATGAGTTTTGCGCCCCTTATGATCTGGTGAAGACCATGCGCGCCTCGATTCTGATCCTGGGGCCCTTGCTGGCACGTTTTGGTAAGGCGGATGTGTCTCTGCCGGGGGGCTGCGCCATAGGTGCCAGGCCGGTGAACCTGCACCTGCACGGCCTGGAGCTGATGGGCGCCAAGATAGAAGTCGATGAAGGCTATATCAAGGCCCGGGTCGATGGCCGCCTCAAAGGCGCGCATATCTTTATGGATATGGTCAGTGTCGGCGCCACAGAGAACCTGCTGATGGCTGCGGCCTTGGCTGATGGTGAAACCGTGATTGAAAACGCTGCCCGCGAACCCGAGGTGGTGGATCTGGCCAAGTGCCTTATCGCCATGGGAGCCAAGATTGAGGGCGCCGGAACCGCTACCATACGGATTCAAGGGGTGGAAAAGCTCAATGGTTGCCGTTATCGGGTGATGCCGGACAGAATTGAGACAGGCTCGTTCCTGGTGGCTGCAGCGGTGACCCGTGGCCGGATCCGTTGTCTGGATGCCGATCCCGGCTCGCTGGAGGCTGTGCTGGCCAAGCTGGAAGATGCCGGCGCCGAAATCCTTACCGGCAGCGACTGGATAGCCCTGGACATGAAGGGCAAGCGTCCCAAGTCAGTCAATATCAAGACTCTGCCTTACCCCGGTTTCCCGACCGATATGCAGGCGCAGTTCTGTGTGCTTAATGCAGTGGCAGAAGGCACTGCCACTATCACGGAAACCATCTTTGAGAACCGTTTTATGCATGTGCCCGAGTTGAACCGTATGGGCGCCAACATGGAACTGGAAGGCAATACCTGTATCATTCACGGTATTGAGCAGCTCAATGGTGCTCAGGTGATGGCGACCGATCTGCGGGCGTCAGCCAGTTTGGTGATTGCCGGACTGATGGCCGAAGGCACCACAGTGGTGGACCGTATCTATCATCTGGATAGAGGCTATGAGCATATCGAAGATAAGTTCAAGGGTCTTGGTGGCTCGGTAGAGCGCATCTCCTAACCCGGTTGCACAGCCAATAAAAAACCACTCTTAGAGTGGTTTTTTATTGGCCGTATTCCCCGCAAATCAATCGCTGAAAATACTGACGCAGTTGCGGCCGGAAACCTTGGCCTGATATAGGGCCTGATCGGCATTGGCCAGCCATTGATCGCTGTTTTCTACCTCGTCACTCAGATCGCAGATCCCCAAACTGATAGTAAAAGGCACCGGCTGACCATTGAAGCTGAAGCGGCTGCTTTCTATCTGAATGCGTAGCCGCTCGGCAAAGGAGCGGGCATCTTCGGCGCTGGTGTGGGATAAGACTACGGCAAATTCTTCGCCGCCATAGCGCCCGGCGCAGTCGGTTTCCCTGAGGTTTTGGCTGAGAATATGGGATAGATGCTGAATAACCCTGTCTCCGGCGATATGCCCCAGGCTGTCGTTAATCCGTTTAAAGTGATCTATATCGAACATCACCAGGCTGGCTGGCTCGCCATAGCGGGTGTGGCGATCAAACTCCCGCTGCATGCAAAATTGCCAGTGTCTACGATTGTGCAGTTGGGTCAGGCCATCGGTTTGACTCAGGTGTTCCAGGCGCTCGTTGGCGCTTTTGAGCTGCAGCTTATTGATGGCGATATCCGTCACATCATAGATGATGATGCTGATATGGGAGATCTGCCCGGTGAGAGAGGCCAGTGGCAGCAGGGTGACATTCTGGAACATGAATTCGGCGCGGCCTGTGATGGGCCGGTAGTTCTTGAATTTGAATACATAGGGCCTCTGCTCCCAGCTGATGAAGGCGCGGTTTTTCAGCAGAAACACAGATTCCATCTTCTGCTTGAGCCAACTGGCCGGCAGATCCGGAAAACGTTCAAACAGGTTGGTGCCCTTAATATCGTTGGGAGAGACGCCACTGTGGTTTTCCATAAAGCCATTCCACAGCTGAATATTGTAATTTCGGTCCAGTACCACCAGGCCAACCTCTATGGTTTGCACCATGTCGATTAGCCAGTGCAGTTCATTTATTGCATTCAAATCCTTTGCCATGGCAAACCTGTTTTGTCAGTTCATCAGATAGCCGAGCTTGAAATTCAGCGTCGGCAAGGAGTCTTCGGTAAAGAGCAGCAGTAGATCACACTGCACATTGTGATCTTCGATGCGATAATTGATCTCCATCGCCAGCGTGCGCTGCCAGCGATCTGAGTTATCGTGGATCAGATCGTTCACTGTACAATGCCGTCCGAGCACCACAGGGTGCGCCTGGCTGAATTGCATATCCAGCTGCTCCGAGATGCCGCTGAGGAAGGCGCCGATCAGCACATTGGCGGTATCTATCATCACCTCGATTTCCGTGTTGGTGTCTTCGGGATCTGACAGGCCCATTAACTTGGCCATATCCTTGAAGCTGGAGTCGTGAAACAGCAATAGCGCCTCACCGGCAATGCCGGCACCGATAAAACCCTGACACAGCGCCGAAATTTTGGGGCTTTGCTCTGTGGCCTTGAGTGCCATGGTCAACTCACTGACCTCCAGCACATTGACGTTGGGAATGGGCAAGAGCACAAATACATCCAGCAACTTGGCCAGCAGATCGGCGGCGCGCCCCATGGCAATGTTGGCAACTTCCTGGCAGGCATCGCGCATATCCACCTGGATCATAGGTTCTTCGTTGCCGTCGCCGCCTTCGGCCAACTGCAAAATGCCATATTCCTGTAGTATGTTGCGAATGGCATCTGCACTGACGGGCTTTTGAATAAAATCCAGCGCGCCCAAGGCTTTGACTCTTTGATGGGCTTTAATTTGGATATCACCAGAGACGACTATCACCATCGCCGGCAGATCTTGTTGTTGAATGGCTTGCAACACTTCATAGCCGTCCATGACCGGCATGTTGAGGTCCAAAAAGACAATCTCACCCTTGCCGGCGCGGATAGCCTCAAGTCCTTCGGCGCCATTGGCGGCAAAGTTGATGTCGACTTCCCATTCTTTGGGAAGGGTACGGGCCATCTGCTTTCGCGCCAGCGCAGAGTCGTCGCATATGAGTACCGGAATCGCCATAGAGATTTCCTGTTCTACCGCATTACTTGAAGATAACACCTACAGCGGCATTTTTGTGATTATCCTCTGACTATGCCGCTGGATCAGAGAGGACAGGGCCGATAGTAATATACCGGCGGATACGGACTTTATGTCCATTTCTCATATTTGGCAGGATAAAATCTTATTTAGTGCAATGGCTTGCCTTTTGAGGGTCGATATTGTGAACACTTGTCGCCACTAAGTCAAAACCAATGTCAGTTTATTGACGCAAGCCAAAATTTAAACTGTGCTGTGATATTGAAATAGAGCGATTTTTGATCTGGCCTGACCTGTTTGATGGTGATACCGTTAACATAACTTCAACTTTCAAGGACCTGCAGATGCAGTGGCAGACTCTTAGCCTGGAATGGCAGCAACAGTTGGCTATCGTTAGCTTGAACCGGCCGGATAAGCTCAATGCTATTAATTACACTATGTTCAGCGAGCTTAAGGCTATGGCGCGTCACTTGCGCCGTCAACGGCATTTGCGGGCGGTGATCCTCAGAGGTGAGGGTGGCCAATTCAGCTCCGGCTTGGATATCAAGAGTGTGGCTAACTCTCCCTGGCAAGCGCTGAAGCTGTTGTTCAAGTGGTTACCGGGCAATGCCAATCTGGCGCAACAGGTGTCTGTCGCCTGGCGTGAGCTGCCGGTTCCTGTGATTGCCGTCTTGGATGGTCGCTGTTATGGCGGTGGCTTGCAAATTGCGCTCGGCGCCGATTTTCGGATTGCCGCCAATGACGCCGAATTGTCTATTATGGAAGCCAAATGGGGCTTGGTGCCCGACATGGGCGGCTTGGTGAGTTTGCGGGAAATTCTGACCAAAGATCAGGCATTGAAACTCAGTATGACGGCGGAATTAATCCCCGCTTGCAAGGCGTTGGAATTTGGGTTGGTGACCGAGTGCAGCAGTGATCCTCTGGCCCGGGCACAACAACTGGCAGCTGAACTCAATGAACGCTCTCCCGATGCACTGGCGGCGATCAAACTGAGTATCAACCGCAGCTGGAACGGTTCCCGTCGGCGCCTGCTGGCGCGGGAGTCCTGGAGCCAGGTGCGTCTGCTTTTGGGGCGTAACAGAGCCATTGCTGCCGTGCGGCAGGGCAAGGATCCCGAGCGGGCCTTTGAACCGCGGCGAAACTGGTGAGATACCCTTCACGGCTAAATAAATATTAACTTGACCTATATGACAGAAGCGCCTGAAAATCCGTCACTTTATTTTTAGATGGAAATTGGGATGCGGATTTTTTTTGAACGCTTGCTGTGGGGCAGTCGCTTGTCTGTCATGGTTGGAGTCTTCTCCTGTGTGTTGGCGGCCTTGGTCACCTTTGTCATGGGAGTCAAGGACGTGCTACATATGTTTGCCCTGTTGTGGGAGTACCTACTCAGTGGTAGCTATGATGTGCGTAACGATCTTGTGATGGTACTGGTGGAGATACTGGATACCTTCCTGCTCGGGGCTGTGCTGCTGATCTTTGCTTTCGGCCTCTATGAACTCTTTATCCGTAACCTGGAACCGGCCAGTAACTCGGATACCGGTGGGAAGATACTGATCATCTCCAGCATAGATGCACTCAAGAGCAAGTTGGGCAAAGTGATATTGATGATGCTGATCATCAAGGTGTTCTCCTTCTTTGCCGATATCAAGCCCAGCTCGGCACTGGATTTGCTGTTCATGGGAGGCACTGTGGTACTCATCTCCCTGGCGTTGATGTTCTCCAATGGCGGCAAGAAAGAGTAATCGCACTGCCGACATTTGTTCTACGGAAAGCTTGGTCTGCCGGCCGGTTTTGGCAGCAACTTCTGCAATTAGGCGGTCACTGATGGGCTTCAGTGGCTGTTTTTTCGTTTGGCGGCGCTTGTTTCAGCACCTTTCTGGCCATGCCATCTATCATCATCAAGGTGTTTTCAAAGGCAACATCCTGGCGCAGATCCAGCGCCAGTAACCGCTGCCGGTATTGATTTTCCGGCTGGCTCATTGCCAGCGATTTACGACTTTTTACCGTCGCCTGCGAGGCCTGGTGACCGTCGGGGGATTGGATATCGAGTACCGCCAGATCCAGTTCGGCCAGCTGCTTTGGCAGGGCTAAATTGGCATAGGGATCATCGAGGTAGGGATTGATCACCACCAGTAAGTCCGGTTTGGCCAACTCCTGCGCCGCCAATAACTCAATTACCAAGGCGGCGCACTGATCCTGGGCTATCAGTAAGCGCTTGCCTGGAAAGGGGGCTCCCAAGGTGTCCAATTGCGCCAGACTCTGTTGGATAAAGCTCTGTTGCTGTTTCCTGAGTTTCTGCCATTCCTCCGCCTCTCGGCGGCTCGTTGCCTGGTTGCGTTTTCCCGGCATTTTGCCATCGCCGGCCTTGCTTATTTCCTGCGCCTCTGTGGTGAAGTTGGGCTGCTCCGGAAAGGGTGGTGGTGTGATGCTGATACTGGCCCAGCCTGCGGGATTGATGCCGCGGCGCAAGAAGGCGTTGAGTCCGGGAGCATCGGCGTGGGTGCCGGGTGGCGGCAGTAACAGCGCTGCGCCCAATTGTTTCGGGCCACTCCAGGGTCGCACCAGAACGGCTTGTTCCTCGCCATCCACTTGTATCTGTTGCAGTTCTGAGGCGGCGACATGCTCCAACGCCCGGCGATTGTCTCTGGGCTTCATGGAGGCTGTTTCAGGCGTTTGAGTCGCTGGCTCTGGTTGAGCCTGCGCCTGGTTGACCATGTCTTTGTTGACTGGCTCGTCGGCTGCCAGTGCCACCAAAGGCAAAAAGCACAGTATAGCCATAGTTCTGGGTATCAGCGCCAAGGGAACTCCTTAAACTTGCTTTGGTTGGAATAGCATGATTCTGCAGCCTTTATTGGCTCAATGCCAAAATTATAAGCTGCAAATTTGTGCTCTAGTAGCCGTAGTTAAAAAAGTTTGCGCGCCGAACCAAAGCTTAAAGGCGTGGTGCATCAGGGTTGCTGAACTTAAGCATAAAAAGCAAGACCCGCCGGCAGCGGGTCTTGGGGGATGATACTTGAGTGGATTATCAGGCGTGGCTGACCAGCACCAGGCGCACGGCATCGAGCTGCAGCTGGCATTGATCCAGATAACCGCGTAGTTCGACGATCTGATTTTGCAGATACTCAAGCTCAGCATCGCGGATATTGGGGTTCACCGCCTTGAGGGCTTCCAGACGTTGCAGCTCGGCGCCCAATTGACGCTCCATCTGCTGCTGGGCTTCGGCCTGCAGGTTGGACATGGCCTCCATAGCGTGGGTTTCGCCCTTGGCCAGCAAAGGATGCAGTATCGCCTGCGAGGCATTGACCAGCTTGCTGGCGATATGGCGGTTAACCGCACTGAGCTGGCGATCAAAATGCTCGTAACTCACCTTGTTAGACAGATTGTTGCCGTCTTTATCCAACAGAATGCGCAGCGGTGTCGGCGGCAGATAGCGATACAGCTGGCTGGACTTGGGTGCCGAGGCCTGTGCCAGGTAGATAAGTTCCAGGAACACAGTTCCTGCCGGCAACGCCTTGTTCTTGAGGATGGCAACACTTGTGGTGCCAGTCTCTGAACCAGTGATCAGATCCAGACCGGTTTGCACCAGCGGATGCTCCTGGGTTATCAGGGCGATATCGTCGCGGGACAGGGCGGTTTCCCGGTCGAAAGTCACGGTAATACCATCTTCCGGCAGACCGGGGTAAGTGGGAAACATCATGTGCTCACTCGGGCGCAGTACTATGGTGTTTTCGCCTCTGTCGTCCTGATCCAGACCTATGATGTCCCACAGACGGATCACTGAGCCGATAAGCTGGGTGTCGTTATCCATCTGCGCCAGTCTCTCGGCTAGGGCCAATGACCTGTCGCCGCCGTGGGAGTTGAGTTCCAGCAGCTTGTCGCGGCCCTGCTCCATCGCCTGCTTGAGCTCTTTATAACGGCTGCGGGTGTCGCGCAGCAGCTTGCTCATCTCTTCTTCGTTTTCTTCCACCAGCAGTGGCAGCAACTGGGCGCCAAACTCCTTAAACAGAATATGGCCACCGGGGCAGGTGAGTTCGAAGGCATTGAGGCCCTCGTGGTACCAGGCCAACAGACGCTCCTGCGCTGTGTCGGTGAGGAAGGGCAGGTGGATCTCTACATCATGGTTCTGACCTATGCGATCCAGGCGACCTATGCGCTGCTCCAGCAGATCCGGGTTCAGCGGCAGATCGAACAACACCAACTGGCTGGCGAACTGGAAGTTACGCCCTTCGGAACCGATTTCCGAGCAGATCAGCGCCTGGGCACCACCTTCTTCCTGGGCGAAGAAGGCACCGGCCTTGTCACGCTCTATGATGGACATGCCCTCATGGAACACAGTGGCGAGGATCCCTTCACGGGTACGCAGCGCTTCTTCCAGACTCAGCGCGGTGGCGGCCTGGCTGGCGATAATCAGCACTTTCTTGCTGCGGTTTTGCTTGAGGAAATCTATGAGCCAGTCGACCCTGGGGTCGAACTTCCACCAGGCAGCGGAGTTTTCATCAAACTCCTGATACATTTTTTCCGGCGCCAGCGCGTAGGCGGCCTTCATTTCCAAGGTGCGGTGACCATTCATCATGGCACTGACTCGGGCCGCAGTGAGGTACTGCTCCGGCATGGCCTGTGGATAGGCGTTGAAAATGCGTTTCGGGAAACCTTTGACCGAGGCGCGGCTATTACGGTACAGCACTCGACCCGTACCGTGTCTGTCGAGCAGCTCCTGCAGCAGTTCGTCACGGGCGGCTTGCTGCTGCTCGGCATCGACGCCGTCAGCCTGGATCAGGCGAATAGCGGGGGCGATATCCTTTTCCGACAAGAGCTCGGTCAGGCTGTTGATGGCATTGTCGGGCAGCTTGTTGCCACTGGCCAGCGCCTCGGCGGCGAGGGCCACCTCTTTGTAGCCTTGTTCCTCTTTGATAAAGGCTTGATAGTCGTAGAAACGGTCCGGATCCAGCAGTCGCAGTCGGGCAAAGTGGCTCTCATGGCCCAGTTGATCCGGGGTCGCGGTCAGCAGCAGTACGCCGGGCACCACTTCTGCCAGAGCTTCTACCACCTGATAGGCGCGGCTCGGAGCCTCTTCGGTCCACTCCAGGTGATGGGCCTCGTCGACCACCATAAGATCCCAGTCGGCATCCAGCGCCTGATCGAGACGGCGCTTCTTGCGCAGCAATTCCAGCGAGCAGATCACCAACTGTTCTGTGTAGAAGGGGTTGTCGTGGTCGGCAAAAGCCTCGATGCAGCGGTCTTCATCGAATACGGCAAACCGCAGGTTAAAGCGGCGCAGCATCTCCACCAGCCATTGGTGGCGCAGGGTATCGGGAACTATCACAAGTACCCGCTCGGCGCGGCCTGTCATCAATTGCTGGTGAATGATGAGACCAGCTTCTATGGTCTTGCCCAGGCCCACTTCATCGGCCAGCAGTACCCGTGGCGCGTAGCGGCGCCCGACTTCATGGGCAATCCACAGCTGATGCGGAATAAGGCCAACTCTGGGACCCTGCAGCCCCAGCAGATCTGAGGTGGCCAGATTGTGGCGCAGTTGCTGGGCGGCGTAGCGCACCCCGAATCTGTCCAGTCTGTCTATCTGGCCGGCAAAGAGTCTGTCCTGCGGCTTGTTGAAACGAATATTGTGATCCAGCAGAGTTTCCCGGAGCTGCACTTCTTCACCGGTTTCACTGTGAATGCCGCTGTAGATCACCAACCCGTCTTTTTCATCCAAAGAGTTGATGGTCAGTGTCCAGTCTTCATGGCTCTTGACCTGATCACCTGGGTTATAAATCACCCGGGTTAACGGGGCGTCGTTGCGGGAGAACATGCGGTTCTCTCCGGTGGCGGGGAACAGCAGTGAGACCATGCGGCCTTCCAGTTGTACTACTGTACCCAAACCAAGCTCTGATTCGGTATCACTGATCCAGCGTTGACCTAAGGCGAAGGGCATCTTTAACTCTCATCTCCGGGCGGATTCACAAAGGGCGCGTATGTTATACCAATCCGAGTATAATACCAATCCTGCCCTGCGGGCCTTTTCGTCCGCTTGTCATCCAATCGTCATCTTTAGCATCCTACACTCAAAAACGGATACCGCGCAGTGACCATTAAAGAGACTGCAAAGGGTATTTGTCATCCGTTGCTAAAGGTGCCAGTATTAGTTTAAGCCATGTCACAGTGGTGAAACCTGCCCGTAATCAGTTAGAAACAGGAGTGCCATATACCCCAACCCAGGCCTGCGCTGGCCCATGACAACAAAGCTGTGAGTAGCTCATTGACGCAAATGGAGGCGCCATGGAACAAGACGACAGAAAGTTGTTTGTACTTGATACCAATGTGTTATTACATGAACCCTTAGCGATATACTCCTTTAAAGAACATGATGTTGTGGTCCCAATGACGGTACTGGAGGAATTGGACCAGATAAAAGACAGAAAGCGGGATGTCAGCCGCGATGCCAGGGTCGCCATTCGGGCGCTGGAAGATATCCTCGGCGGCAAGACCACTCCGGAACAGATAATCAAAGGGGTTCCCCTTCCAAGCCGCGAAGGGCATACAGATGCCACAGGTACTCTGGCTATCTTCCCCGACCATCAGATTGAATTCACCATAGGCTCGCTGCCCGGCGACAACAACGACAACCGCATTATCAACACAGCCCTGCATCTACAAAATCAATACGAGCCCCGTACCGTGGTGCTGGTCACCAAAGACATTAATATGCGTCTCAAGGCCAAGGGCGCCGGGATACTCCTGGTAGAGGACTACCGCACAGATCAACTGATCGATGACATACGTTTTCTGTCCAAGGGTTTTCATCAATTTGAAGGCAACTTCTGGGAGCATTTGCACAAGGTGGCCACCGAGCGTCATGGTCGTCATACTGTGCATGATGTGCCGCTCAAGGACCTGGGTGACGATCTCTTTTATATCAACCAATATCTACTGGACGATGAGTCCGAGTTTTGTGGCCGGGTGGTCGGCCGCAGTGAAACCAGTCTCAATGTGCTGGATCTCGGTCGCGATCGCCTGATGAATATGGAGGCCTGGGGCGTGAGGCCGAAGAACATCTATCAGGGCATGGCGCTGCAGGCCTTGATGGATCCTGATATCGACCTGGTTATTCTCACTGGCCCCGCAGGGTGCGGTAAGACCTTGCTGGCGATGGCGGCGGCACTGGAGCTGGTGGTGGAGCGTAATCTCTACGACAAGGTGATAGTCACCCGTAATACCCCGGAAATTGCCGAGTCGATAGGCTTCCTGCCGGGCACGGAAGAGGAGAAAATGGCGCCCTGGCTGGCGGCAATTACCGATACTCTGGAGGTGTTACACAAGCATGATGTTAACCCCAGCGGTTCACTTAACTACATAATGGAAAAGGCCAATATCCAATTTAAATCGATCAACTTCATGCGTGGGCGATCGATTCAGAACTCAGTGGTATTGCTGGATGAGTGTCAAAACCTGACCGCCTCACAGCTGAAAACCATGATCACCCGTATGGGAGAAGGTACCAAGCTTATCTGCTGTGGCAACCTGGCGCAGATAGACTCCAACTATCTAACCGCCGTTACCTCGGGTTTAACCTATATGGTTGAACGCTTTAAAAATTTTGAAGGCAGTGCCAACATTTATCTCAACGGTGTTGTGCGCTCACGGTTGGCGGAATTTGCCGAAGAGCAGCTCTGATAAACCCGGCTACTGAAAAAGGCCCCATATCGGTAATGCCGATCAGTTAAGACAGATCGCTTGACGATCTCACTGAAAG